>DATGNI010000070.1:0-106309 GCA_035306825.1 Azoarcus sp.
ATACAGGAACTGATCGCGTGCCTGCATCAGAGCGTCATGGCCAAGACCGCCACGGTCTTGCAAATAGAAGTCAAAACCGGTTGCGTTCCCCAGCTCCTGGATCGCGGGTGGCGCAAAGGCGATCACCACCGAATCACGATATTGGGAAAAAGCGGCATTGGCTCTCTCAACCACCGAAAAGACATCCTGGCCGTCCCCTTCGCGTTCGGCCCACGGTTTCATCTGCACAAACAACGCTGCAGAACTCTGACCTCGACCGGCAAAGTTAAAGCCGTTAACAGACATCAATCCTTCTACGTTCTCCGCTTCCTCGGTGAGGAAGTAGTCAGAGATTTGCGCCAGAATCTGTTCTGTTTGATCGCTGCTGGAGTTTTCCGGCAACTGCACCTGCACCACGAAGTTGCCTTGGTCCTCGTCGGGGAGGAAGGAGGTGGGAATTTTCTGGAACATGAAGCCGGCTGCGGCGACGATGACCAGATACATCAGCATGAAAACACCCTTGCGTTTCACAACGTGGCCGACGCCGCGCTCGAACTTGTGGGTGCCGGAATCAAACTTGCGGTTGAACCAGCCAAAAAAGCCGCGTTTAGGCTGATGCCCTTTTTCAATCGGCTTCAACATCGTTGCGCACAATGCGGGCGTGAAGATCAGGGCCACGAAGACCGACAAGACCATGGCCACCACAATGGTGATCGAAAACTGACGATAGATCACCCCGGCGGAACCGCCGAAAAATGCCATGGGCACGAACACGGCCGAAAGCACCAGGCCGATACCCACAAGCGCCCCCTGTAACTGCCCCATGGACTTGATGGTGGCTTCCTTGGGCCCCAGACCTTCTTCGACCATGATCCGTTCGACGTTTTCCACCACCACGATGGCATCGTCCACCAGCATGCCGATCGCCAGAACCAGGCCGAACATGGTCAGAATATTCAGGTTGAAGCCCGCCATCGACATGACGGCGAACGTACCCAATACCGTCACAGGTATGGCCAAGGTCGGGATCAAGGTCGCACGAATGTTCTGCAAGAACAGATACATCACCAGCGTCACCAGAATGACGGCCTCGATCAGCGTCATGACCACGCTTTGCATGGAAGCTTTCACCACCGGAGACGTATCGTAGGGATACACCACCTTCAAACCGGGCGGCAGGAAAGGTTCCTGAGATTTCAGAACCTCTTTCACCGCCTCCACCGTATCCACCACGTTTGCGCCAGTCGCCAGCCGCAAGGCAATACCGGCTGAAGGCATATTGTTGTACTTGGCAGAAATAGAGAAGTTCTCGGAATCGAGGCTGACTTCGGCCACGTCGGAGATACGCACCTGAGAACCATCGCGGTTCACCTTGAGCAGAATGTTCTCGAATTCCTCCACCGTCTGATAACGGGTCTTGCCATTCACTGTCGCCGACAAAACAGCGCCTTCGACAGACGGCCTTCCGCCCAGCTGACCGGCGGACACCTGTACGTTCTGTTCCTGGATGGAAGCAATGACGTCGCTGGGGGTGAGCGCAAAGTTATTCAGCTTTGCCGGGTCCAGCCAGATGCGCATGGCGTTCTGGGCGCCCAACGCCAGAAAGTCGCCAACGCCGGACGTACGGACAATGGTGTCCTGCAAATGGGAAACCAGGTAGTCGCCAATTTCAAAACTGCTCATGGAGCCGTCTTCCGAGACCAGAGCGCCGATGAGCATGAAGTTGAGCTGGTACTTGGCAACCCGCATCCCCTGCGCCTGAACCTCTTGCGGCAGCAACGGCATCGCCAACTGCAGTTTGTTCTGGACCTGCACCTGCGCGATATCAGGATCGGTGCCCTGATCGAAGGTGACGATCATCAACATGCTGCCGTCGTTATTGCTCTGCGTCTGCATATAACGCATACCGTCCAGGCCGTTCATCTGTTGCTCGATGACCTGGGCAACCGTGTCCTGCACAGTCTTGGCGGACGCGCCTGGATAGACGGAATAGATGGAGACCGCCGGAGGCGACACGTTGGGATATTGGCTGACCGGCATCCCCAGCAGGGCCAGCACCCCCGCCAACATGGTGGCGATAGCCAGCACCCAGGCAAAAATGGGCCGGTGAATAAAGAAATTTGACATGGTGACCTGCCCTCCGGCTTATTGCGCTAAAGCCGGCTTGGGCTCAGCGGTCTCAGCAACGTCTTGGACCGTGACTTCCACCTGTGCGCCCGGCCTCACTTTCTGGCGGCCTTCGACCACAACCCGGTCGCCGTCCTGCAAGCCTTCTGTAATCACCCACTGGTTATCCACCATACGCGCGTTGCGTACTCGCCGCGCTTCTATCCGATTCTCATCGTCCACGACATAAACGGTGGACATTTCATTACCCAGCATCAACGCCTGATTGGGCAGCAGATAGACACCGCTGACCTGGCCGCTGTCGATCTGCGCATGCACGAACATACCGGGCAGCAGCTCGCGATCGGGGTTCGGGAACTGTGCGCGAATGGTCACACTGCCCGTTCCTTCCGACACTTCCACCTCGGAGAACTGCAATGCGCCCTCATGCTGATAGACGGAACCATCCTCAAGGTACAGCTTGACGCGGGCAGCGCCTTCCTCGTTCTGGCGAATCAATCCGTCTGCCAGAGCCTTGCGCAGCCTCATGATCTCCACTGAAGATTGCGTGACGTCTACGTAGATGGGGTCCAGTTGCTGGACCGTGGCCATCGCATCAGGCTGACCGTTGATGACGAGTGCGCCTTCCGTGACGGCGGAGCGGCCAATGCGTCCAGAGATGGGAGAAAGGACCTTGGTGTAGTCCAGGTTGATGCGCGTGACTTCCACTTCGGCCTGCGCCTGCAGATAGGCCGCCTGGGCGTCGTCATGCGCCTGGCGGCTGACGGCGTCCACCTTGGACAGCTCCGCGTAGCGCTGTGCCTGCAGCTCGGCTGTGCGCAGATTGGCAACCGCTTTCTTGTGCGCCGCCTGGTACGTGGCATCATCAATCTGATAGAGCTGCTCACCCGCTTCGACCTCCGACCCTTCGGTAAACAGTCGCTCTTCAACAATCCCATTTACCTGGGGACGAACTTCCGCAACCCGATACGCGCGGGTGCGCCCAGGCAGCTCGTTGATCACACTGACGGAAGTGGATTGCATTTCCTGCACCGTGACTTGGAAAGTCATGGGCTCTGGCGGAGGTCCGTCTGATTCCTGGCTACACGCAACCAGAAAAAACACGGCGGCCCCTGCAGTGAGGATATGCCGCCGTGAAGACATGTAGTTGTGTTTTGCGTTGTTGTTCACGTTCACCTCGTCATGAATTTGGTGGCCGGCCCGTCATCGCATAGAACGTCACATGTGTACCGCACATTTAGTAAGTAGTCGGAAAACGGCGGCTATGCCGTTTAAGGGTTACATCGACCAACACGAGACACACAAGCATTTTGCAAATTTTCAGCAGGAAACCGTCCAGGCAACAAACATGGAGAAAAGAAGCGACCTCTCGATCGGAAGCACACGGCTGTGTGCAGGTCGCCTCCCTCGCTGTAGCCATTATGCGCACACTTCATGTCAATTCGGGTGACATGAGTTTCTCCGCCATCGCACCTTTTCAAAAGCCGCGATTGCCACGTAGACATGAACCTTCATCGATTGTGAGTGGCTTCAGCTTTTGCAAACAGCCAAAATAAGCGGGTGTCTAGCAACCACCAGCCGCACGCGCGATCTTGGTTTCGGGCAAGAGGTGTATATATAGTGTCTCGCTCCACAAACTCGTCTCGATTCATGCCTTTCGCACCGCCTCCCCCGCTCGAAACGCTCTCTTCGTACCCTGAGATTCGGCTTCCCGCTGTCTCGCAGGAGCGTGTGCATTTGCCGCTAGGCTTGAGTCCGGTCTCAGCAGGATTCCCTTCGCCGGCGGAGGATTACGAGGACAAGCGGCTCGACATCAACGACTACCTGGTCAGCAATCGCGCCTCGACCTTCTTTTTTCAGGTTCAGGGCTGTTCGATGGAAGGCGCGCAAATTTTTGACGGGGACATGCTCGTTGTCGACCGGAGCGTGCGCCCGGTACATGGACAGATCGTCGTGGCTTTTCTGGATGGAGAGCGGTTGGTGAAACGCTTGCACCACCAGGAAGGTCGGGTCGCGCTGTTAGCGGAGCATCCGGAATATCCGGACATCGAGCTTACGGGTGAAACCGAGCTTGTTATTTGGGGCGTTGTAGTGGGAAAGTTCAGCAAGGTGCCTGCATGATTGCGCTGGTCGACTGCAACAATTTCTATGCATCTTGCGAGAAGTTGTTTGACCCCCGACTCCATGGCAAACCGGTGGTGGTGCTATCCAACAACGATGGCTGCGTTGTCGCGCGTTCTGCCGAAGCCAAGGCGCTGGGCGTTCCGATGGGCGCTCCTTGGTTCAAGCTTCAGGATCTGGCGCGCCAACACGCTATCGTTCCGCGCTCATCCAACTATGCGTTGTATGCGGACATGAGTAACCGTGTAGTCGATGTCTTAAGCCGCTTCACGCCAGATTTGGAGGTCTATAGCATCGACGAATCGTTTCTCGATCTCAGCGGGATCTCACATCGTTTGACGCTCTCCGACTACGGGCAACGGATGCGTCAGCGTGTGGCTCGCTGTTTAGGGTTGCCAACCTGTGTCGGGATTGGCAGCACTAAAACCCGCGCAAAGCTCGCGAACCACCTTGCCAAGAAGGTCGAGAGATTTTCGGGTGTGTGTGATCTGGAAGCCCTGGCAAAGCATGAACAGCAAGCATTTTTCGAGCGCATTGAGGTGGGCGAAGTCTGGGGGGTGGGACGACGCATTGAGGCACGTCTGCGCAAGGCGGGGATCGGGACCGTCGAAGCGTTGCGGCGCGCCCATCCTGGCTGGATCCGATCGAACTTTTCTGTGGTGCTGGAGCGTACCGTACGGGAGTTGAACGGGCACTCCTGTCTCGCGCTCGAAGAAGTGGCACCACCGAAACAGCAAATCATGTCGAGTCGCTCTTTCGGGGCCGCTGTGTATACGCTGGAAGATCTGCGAGAAGCAGTCGCCAGTTTCACTACCCGTGCCGCCGAAAAGCTTCGCCAGCAATCACAACAGGTCGGCGCGGTTATGGTCACCATCCAGACCAATCGGTTTCGCGCCGATCTGCCGCATTATCAGCGCAGCGTAACCGTTCCGCTCACAACGCCCACCGCCGACACCCTGCGGCTCATTGAAGCGGCCATCGTGGGCCTGCGAAACCTCTACCGGCCAGGCTTCGCTTACGTTAAATGCGGCATCATGCTGTCCGATCTCACCTCTGCCAACAAAGGCCAAGCAGATCTATTCGACGGCGGCGCAACGAACCATCGTTCGACAGCCCTGATGGAAACGATCGATGCAATTAATCGTCGATGGGGGCGTGACACCCTACGTTCGTTTGCAACAGGAGGGCGCGATCCTGCCTGGAAGCCACGGCGAGAATGGCTATCGCCACGTTACACAACAAGCTGGGAAGAGGTGCCTTCGGTACATGGCTAAGAATTCTTTCCTGTTCGCGCACGGCTTGGAGTTTCCAGGATTTCGTGGACAGCGTGACCTGCCTCCAGTTTCCGGATCGAACAATTGGTAGGGCACACCCCCGATGACCAGGCTACGACAGGCAAGGGTCAACACCTCAACGAAGAGCGTTGATCCCAATCTGGCCTGGTCGCAACATAGCCACTTTTTGGGCACGAGATGGGCACAAAAGAAAACGGGTCAGGCTCCTAAGAACCTGACCCGTTGATATTCTTGGCGCGCCCGACACGATTCGAACGTGTGACCCCTGCCTTCGGAGGGCAGTACTCTATCCAGCTGAGCTACGGGCGCTTGATGTCGAAGTGTACCCGACGTAAGGGGCGCAAGGATATACCCCTCAATGCTGCACGTCCATCACGGACGCTCACAAAGCTTGAGCATACCGTTATAATCAGCGTTTTGCCCCCTTCCAATGGAAAGGACACAAGCATGCAGAACTCCCGTATCCAGCTCCGTTTCGCCCTTCCGACGCTCGTGCTGCTGGCGACTTTGATTGTGGGCTGTAGCGACAGCGCTCCGGTTGATCCGGAACTGAGTGCGCGCCTGATCCAACCCGTCGCGCATGTGGCGTTGGACAAGTCACAGCCTGAAGAAGAAATGGATTCGGATGCGCCGATCGATCCTGAGGCGATCTACACGCAGACCTGTGCAGCGTGCCACACTACCGGTGTTGCCGGCGCGCCCAAGATCGACGAGGCAGGCGACTGGACGGATCGTATCGAGCAGGGTCTGGACGCATTGGTCGCATCGGCGATCAACGGCCTGGGCGCAATGCCACCGCGCGGCGGCAACCCGAACCTTTCGGATGAAGCCATCCATCGCACCGTTGTTTATATGGCGAACCTGGCGGGCGCAGACTTCAGCGCTGAGTAAGCCGCGCGTCTTGATTCCAACAAGGGGCAGGCCAAGCGACCTTGCCGGGGTTGCGAAACCATTCGGTCGCGGCGCCTTACCCTCGTTCAAAGATTGCCATCAGCCCCGCAGCACGAGCGCGGTTTTCTTCGCGCGAGAGCGGCTCGTTGGATTTACGATTGACGCCAACGATGTCATTCCCCATCTCGCCGATGAAACGCGAAGCTTCGCATCGCCGGGTTTCCCGTCCGGCTTTGCGGCGTTCGCACCATGAAATATCGAGGCTGCGCTGAGCACGGGTGATGCCGACGTACATCAGGCGACGCTCCTCCTCGATCTTGTCTTCGTCAATGCTCGCCTGGTGCGGCAGCAGGCCCTCTTCCACGCCAATCATGAAAACATGCTTGAATTCCAGCCCTTTGGAAGCATGCAGCGTGGCGAGCTGAACGCCGTCAAAATCCGGATCATCCTTGTCGAGCATTGAAATGAGCGCTACGGTCTGGGCCAATTCGGCCAAGCTTTTACCGTCTTCAACACTTTTGCGCGACAGCCAGTCGACAAAATCACGCACGTTTTTCCATTTGGTTTCGGCCTCGCGCGGGTCATGCTGTTCAAACAGCCAGGCTTCGTAGCGAATCGTACTCAGCAGCTCTTCGAGCAACTCCGCAGCCTCCTCACGTTCTGCGCGTTGTCGCATGCGACTGAAGTAATCCGCAAATCCACGTACAAGCTCACATTGGCGTGCGTTGAGGTGCTCGGACACGCCTTCTTCATAGGTCGCAGCAAACAGGCTGACCTGACGCTGGCCCGCATAGGTGCCCAGCGCCTCCAGCGTGGCGGCGCCCACGCCCCGGCGCGGCGTGGTGATGGCGCGGATAAACGCGAGATCATCGTTTTCATTGATCAACAGCCGCAACCAGGCCATCAGATCGCGAATCTCGGCTTTGTCAAAGAAAGACTGCCCACCTGAAATTACATAGGGAATGTTGTGCGTACGAAAGTATTGCTCGATCAGCCGCGCCTGATGGTTGCCGCGATAGAGCACGGCATAGTCGGAAAAGCGGGTGCGGTGCTGGAAGCGGTGGGCAGAAATTTTCATTGCCACCGATTCGGCTTCGTGTTCGGCGCTGCGACAGGCGCTGACGACGATTTGATCGCCCGGATTGTGTTCGGACCACAATTTCTTCTCGAACAGCTTCTCGTTGTTCGAGATCAGAATATTCGCGGCAGCGAGGATGCGCCCTGACGACCGGTAATTCTGCTCAAGCTTGATGACACGCAACGTGGGGTAATCGTGTTGCAGCAGGCGCAAATTCTCCACGTCTGCACCGCGCCAGGCGTAAATGGCCTGGTCGTCGTCACCGACTGCGGTAAACATGCCGCGCACACCCGCAAGCTGACGCAACAAGCGGTACTGCGCGCGATTGGTATCCTGATATTCGTCAATCAGCAAGTATCGCAAACGATTTTGCCAACGCTCACGCACCGCTTCGTTTTCTTCGAACAGGCGCACCGGCAGCGCAATGAGATCGTCGAAATCAACGGCCTGATAAGCACGCAGGGTGCGTTCATATTCGACGTAGGTCGCCGCTGCGGCAGCCGCAATTTCGTTGTCGGCGAGCTGCGCGGCCTGCTCGGGCGAGAGCATTGCGTTTTTCCACGCTGAAATCTGCCATTGAATCTGCTTGGCGATGGCCTTGTCCCCATCCTTGGCAATTTCGGAGACGATCTGCACCGTATCCGCCGCATCAAGGATGGAAAATTGCGGCTTGAGCCCGCAGTGTTCTGCCTCTTGGCGCACAATGCGCACGCCCAGCGCATGGAAGGTGCACACCAACAGACCTTTCGGCGAACGTCCCCCCATCAGGCCCGCGAGGCGCTCTTGCATCTCTTTGGCAGCCTTGTTGGTAAAGGTGATGGCGGCGATGTTCGACGCACTGAGACCGCATTCATTGATCAACCAAGCGATCTTGTGCGTAATGACACGCGTCTTGCCGCTGCCCGCGCCGGCCAGCACGAGGCTCGGGCCGTCAAGAAAGCGGATCGCCTCGCGCTGAGGCGTATTGAGTTGGGTAGACATGGAAAAATGATCCTATCGCACGGGCGGATGTGGCGTCCGGTCCACATTCCGCTCAAAAACAGCTTGCCACGTCAATACAAAGTCACCGTATGATGCTCTGATAGTGGTTTTTCCACTCAGGAGCGAGACGAAATGACCGCATCAAAGAGTGCCAGCCGCCCGCTCACGCGGGAAGAACTGCTGATGATGCCTCCAGATGACTACATGAACACCCGACAGCTGGAGTTCTTCCGTGCATTGCTGGAACAAATGCGCGAGGAAATATTCACCAAGGGTGAAGAAACCATCTCACACTTGCGCGCGACCGTGGCCGTGCCGGATGAAGCCGACCGCGCCACGCAAGAAGAAGAGCAAGTGCTCGAGCAGCGCATCCGCGACCGCGAACGCAAGCAATTGCGCAAGATCGATGCCGCACTCGATCGTATCGCGAACCGTACCTACGGCTACTGCGAAGTGTCCGACGAGCCGATCGGCCTGCCTCGCCTGCTTGCTCGTCCCACCGCCACTCTTTGCATTGAGGAGCAGGAGCGACACGAACGCGAGGAGCGGATCTTCAAATAAACGCGGCGCCGGCCCTCACACCACACCGGCCTCATGCGCTTGTTGATCCGCCCAATAACTGGAGCGCACCATCGGGCCGCAGGCGGCATTCTTGAAGCCCATCTTCAACGCTTCGCGCTCGAACATCGCAAACGTGTCCGGATGCACGTAACGCAATACCGGCAAATATCCAGCGGAAGGTTGGAGGTACTGACCGATCGTCAACATCTCGACGTCATGCGCACGCAGATCGCGCATCACCTCGAGGATTTCTTCGTCGGTTTCTCCCAGCCCCACCATCAGACCGGATTTGGTCGGCACATTCGGGTGGCGCTCCTTGAATTCTTTCAGCAGACGCAACGACCACGCGTAGTCAGACCCCGGACGGGCCTGCTTGTACAGACGCGGCACGGTTTCGAGGTTGTGGTTCATCACATCGGGCGGGGCCTGGTCGAAAATCTCTAAGGCAACGTCCATGCGGCCGCGGAAATCCGGCACCAGAACCTCGATCGTGGTCTGCGGTGAGGTCTCGCGTGTGGCGCGGATGCAGGCAGCAAAATGCCCTGCACCACCGTCGCGCAGATCATCACGGTCCACCGAGGTAATCACCACGTAGTTCAATCGCATCGCCGCGATGGTCTGGGCGAGATCACCGGGCTCATCTTGATTGAGCGGTTCTGGACGACCGTGACCGACATCGCAGAAGGGGCAACGACGGGTGCAGATGTCACCCATGATCATGAACGTTGCGGTGCCTTTGCCAAAACATTCGTGGATGTTCGGGCAGGACGCTTCCTCGCACACGGTATGCAGCTTGTGTTCGCGCAGCGTTTCCTTGATCTCGTTGAATCGTTTGATCTCCGCGCCCGTCCCCAAACGAGTGCGAATCCAGTCGGGCTTTTTCAGACGTTCAGCGGGAACGATTTTGATCGGAATGCGGGCGGTCTTGTCGGCGCCTCGTTGTTTACGAACGGTGGTTTCCATCAAACCTCCTCCCGGCTGGCCGTGCTCACGACAGACTGTGCGCCTTCGGGGAGCGATGAACGAAGTAAACGTGTAGGCAGTTTCATTTTGAGTCCCTTGTGGTTTCCCTTGACGCCAAGCCCAACCCGGGTAGGGTCGGCCGGCCGCATCATGTTTTGATTGGCGGCAACAGATCCTGCAAATTCCGCAGCAGCCGCGCGCCGACCGCCTCGAGGTCGTCCTGCACGCCGAAATCGGCCATTTGCGTTGTCGCCATCCCCGCGTAGCCGCACGGGTTGATCATCGAAAACGGCGCAAGATCCATATCGACGTTCAGCGACAGGCCATGATAACTGCAGCCTCGCCGCACACGAAGCCCCAGCGCAGCGATTTTGGCCTCCGCCACGTAGACACCGGGCGCGTTGGCAATGCAGGTAGCAACGATTCCATACTCTGCGAGGCAAGCGATCACCGCCTGCTCCATGGTGCGCACCAATTCGCGCACCTTGAGCCCGCGTCGTGAAAGATCTACAAGCAGATAGACCACAAGCTGGCCGGGGCCGTGATAGGTGATCTGCCCACCGCGATCCGTGCAGATCAGCGGAATTTCACTTGCGCGCAGCAAATGCTCAGGCTTTCCGGCCTGGCCCAGCGTGTAGACGGGCGGATGTTCAACCAGCCAGATTTCATCTGGCGTAGCCTCGTCGCGAACAGAAGTGAACGTGCGCATCGCCTCGTACACACTTTCGTAGTCGACCCGACCGAGGCGTTTGACGCGCAGCGCGACCTGCGTGTCCGCCAGCATTCAATAACCCTCCTGCGGCCTGGCTGCAGTCGTTGTCACAACACCACCTTGACCATTGGATGCGCAGTCAGCTCGCGGTAAATGCCGTCAAGGTGATTTTGCGAGCGCGCACGCACGGTGCAGGTCAGCGCCAGGTAATTGCCCTTGCTCGAAGCACGCATGGCGACGGTTGCGGCGTCAAATTCCGGAGCATGACGCTGCACGACCTCGACGATGACCTCGGCGAAACCTTCAACCCGTTCGCCCATGATCTTGATCGGAAAATCACACGGAAACTCGATCAGGGTTTCTCGCTGGGTATGACTCACGAAACGGCTCCTTCTGTCCGCGCGCGGATGAACCATTCTCGCATGCACCGCGCGACCGGTCCGGCGCGACCATTGCCGACCGTTTTCCCATCGAAGGTGGTGATGGGCATCACTTCCTTGGTGGACGAACTCATCCACAGCTCGTCGGCGCTGCGCACTTCGTCTTTCGTGATTTCGCCCACCTCGACCGGCAAACTATTGGCGCGCGCAAGCTCGAACACTACATCATAGGTGATGCCGGGCAGGATCAACGTACTCTTCGGCGGCGCGTGCAGCACACCGTCACGCACGACGAAAATGTTGGACGCCGCGCCCTCTGTGAGCAGATCGTCACGAAACAGCACCGTCTCGTCGCAATGTTCATCCACGGCAAGCTGACGCAACAGGCAGTTGGCGAGCAAGGCGGTGGTTTTCAGATCGCACCGCAGCCAACGATTGTCCGCCGCACTGATCACCGCGGCACCGCGTTCAAAGTCTTCGTCTGATGGCACCGCCAGCGCGTTGGTCATCATGAAAACGGTGGGCGGCACGTCCGGAAAGGCGTGAGTACGCGCCACGTCCGCGCCGCGCGTGATTTGCAGATACAGCGCCTGCTCCGGCCACTGCGGATGCGCGTCAATGAGACGCTGGATCAGCGACGTCCATTCCGCAACCGTATGCGGATTCGCCAATCGAATACCTTCCAGCGAACGTCCGAGCCGCTCCAGATGCGCCCCGAGGCGAAAGGGTTGACCGGCATACACCGGAATCACTTCATACACCCCGTCGCCAAACAGGAAGCCCCGGTCCAACGGCGAAATGCGTGCTTCTTCGCGCGGAACAAATTGACCGTTAAGGTAGCAAATGCTCATCCACAGCTCTCACAAGCTCTTGAACCACAGGATCAGAGCGTCCCAGAAACGACGGAAGAAGCCGGCCTGTTCGACGTCGTTCAATGCGACGACCGGATATTTCCCCAATTCTTCGCCATCGACCGTCAAGATCAGCGTGCCGATCTCTTCTCCGCGCGTGAGCGGCGCGAGCACCGGCTGGCGACTCTCCAGACTTGCCTCGATGCGGTCTGCCTCTCCTTTCGGCATCGAAGTGACGAAATCTTCAAGGAAGCCGACTTCTACCAAATCCGTCTGCCCTTTCCACACGCGGAAGCTGGAAATCGCTTCACCGCCCTTGTACAGGCGCAAGGTGTCAAAGAACTTGAATCCGTAATTCAGCAGCTTGAGCGATTCCTGCGCCCGCGCATTTTCCGACGCGGTGCCGAGCACGATCGAAATCAGACGGCGCGGGCCGCGTACCGCGGACGACACCAGGCAATAGCCGGCCGCTTTGGTATAACCGGTTTTCATCCCGTCCACGGTTGGATCCAGCGACAGCAAACGGTTGCGGTTCGGCTGGGTAATGCCGTTGTAGGTGTATTCCTTCTCGGAATACAGACGGTACATCTCGGGGAAGTCGCGGATCAACGCAACCGCCAGCAAAGCGAGATCATTGGCGGTGGTATAGAGCTGCGGATCAGGCAGACCCGAGGCATTGGAAAAGCTGGTGTTGCGCATACCGAGACGCTCGGCCTGTTGGTTCATCAGGTGCACAAACGCTTCTTCCGACCCCGCAATGCGTTCGGCCAGCGCAACGCTGGCGTCATTGCCGGATTGCACGATCATGCCGTAGATGAGCTCCTCGGCGGTAACCGGGCGATTCGGCTCAATGAAGGTGCGCGAACCCGTCATGCGCCACGCTTTTTCGGACACTTGCACCTGTTCGGACAGCTCCAGCGTGCCTTCCTTGAGCGCCACGAATGTCACATAGGCAGTCATCAGCTTGGTCAGCGACGCCGGCTCTATGCGTTCGTCCGCATTGTGCGACACCAGTGCCTTCCCGGTGGTGTGGTCCACCAACACCCAGGCACTCGCAGCAAGCGGTGGCGGCGGCGGATGGTTGGCAGAAACGGAGAATGGAACCAGAACGCAAAGAAGGAGGATCAGAAAACGCATGTTAGTCCGTAACAAAACAATCGGCCCTGGATGGGACGGGAAAGAAAATAAACAACGTCGCAACAGTCCGCCTGTTACGCGCACGGTTCATCGCATGACAAGATAAGGATGCAGCTTCAGCGCATTCGTCACGCGTCCGGCAAAACTTTGTGCTTCCTCAACCGAAGAAAACGGGCCGATTTGTAAACGGTAGCGCCCGTCGCCATCCAGCACATGCATGTATTCGGAGAACAGATCGAAACTGTCACGCACCTTCGCCATCAATTCGGCAGCGTTGTTCGGGGTGTCGAATGCACCCAGTTGCAGATAGGGCACCGGCCCATTCTGCGCCTCATCTGACGTTTCCTGAACAGCAGGCGCCGCCGCGAGAATCTGTGAAGACACCGCGTTTTCAGTTGCTGGTTTGCGTTGGGGTGCCGGAGCCGCCGGTTCCGGCGCAGCGGCAACCTTCATGTTCTGCTGGGCCGAATTCATGGCGTGAATCTCATCTGGCAAGAGCAATTCGACCTCGACCTTGCCGGTGCCAGAATTGACGAAACCGAGCCGATTCGCTGCTGCATAAGACAGATCAATGATCCGGTCGTGCAAGAACGGGCCGCGATCGTTGACCCGCACAATGACCGAGCGTCCGTTCTCAAGGCTGGTGACCCGCGCATAGCTTGGCAGCGGCAGCGTCTTGTGCGCGGCAGTCATTTCGTACATGTCGTAGGTTTCGCCATTGGCCGTCTGCCGACCATGGAATTTGCGTCCATACCAACTGGCCGCGCCCCGCTCGCGATACGGTTCGCGTTTTGACATCGGTTGATAACGCTTGCCCATGACGGTATACGGCCTGGAATTGGCCGTGCGTATCGGCTCCACCGAAGGCACGGCATCGGGCAATACGTCGAGACCGGCCGGCGCGGTGGCATGCGGGCCGTCGTCAAGATAATAACCGCCACCCTGTTTGACCGGCACTCGCTGGGCCGTCTTGCTGGGAGAGGGCGCTTTCGCACCGTCTTTGGCGACATCCACCTGCTGGCTGCTACACGCTGCCAGCAATACGGTTGCGACGGGCAGCATGAGCTGGTGCAACAGACGCGTAATTGAAGGGCGCATAAAAATGTCCATGTCTTTACAAATCAATTCTTTAACGAGCTTCGGCTGCGTGCAGCGCTCATGAGCATACCGGTGCCGATGCACAGTGTCACCAATGCCGTGCCGCCATAACTGAGGAAGGGCAGCGGCGCCCCCACCACCGGCAACAGCCCCGTGACCATGCCAATATTCACGAAAACATAGGTAAATACCATCATCGCCAGGGCTCCGGCAAACAGACGCACCCCCAGCAATGGCGCGCGCGCGGCAATATACAGCCCACGCCACACGAACAGCAGGTAGAGCGCGAGCAACGTGATGCCACCCACCAGACCGAACTCCTCGCCCAGCACCGCGAAGATGAAGTCGGTGTGGCGTTCCGGAATAAACGCCAGATGGGTCTGCGTACCATCCATCCAGCCCTTGCCCCACATACCGCCGGAACCGATCGCAATGGCCGCCTGGATGGTATGAAAACCGCGCCCAAGCGGGTCCTGGTAGGGATCGAGCAGCGTACACACGCGCTGTTTCTGATAGTCGCGCAGAACCTGCCAGTCCACCTCCGGCTGACACAATTGGTCACCAAAGCCCACCAACGCCACAATGCCCAGCAGCCCAGCCACGACCACCGGCCCGATCAGCTTCCACGAGAGCCCGGCAAAGAACAATACATACACACCGGCGGAGGCGACAAGCAGGCTGGTGCCAAGATCAGGTTGGGCCAGAATGAAGGCGAGCGGAATCACGAACAGCAATGAAGCGGCAATGAAATCCAGCGCGCGGATGCTGTCGCTACGGTGCTGGAAGTACCACGCCATCATCAACGGTACGGAAATCTTCATCAATTCCGACGGCTGAATGCGCATGACGCCAAGATCCAGCCAGCGCTGCGCACCTTTCGACGACTCGCCGAACAGAAACACCCCGAGCAGCAGCAACAATCCCAGTGCATAAAACGGGGGCGCAACCTGCAACAGGCGTTTAGTCGGGATCGCCGCAAACACCCACATCGCACCAATGCCCACGAGCATGTGCATGCGCAAAGTCGGCAAACGCTCTGGCGACGCACTAGCCATCAGCACCCAGGCGTAGCCAAGCAGCAACAGGAGCAGGAAAAACAACGCCGGGTCGAGTACGCGGATGGCGGATGCGCCCCATTCGAACGGACGGAAACGAAAGCCGCTCATTGCTCTGGCTCCCGTTCAGCCGTGGCGGCGTCCACTTCATTGCGCAGATAGTAGTCAAACAGCAATCGCGCCAAGGGTGCAGCCGCCTGCGAACCAAAACCGCCGTTCTCAACCAGTACCGCCAACGCAATGCGCGGCTTGTCGGCCGGCGCAAAGCCCAGAAACCATGAATGGTCGCGCAGGCGCTCCTCGACTTCCTCGGCAACATATTTCTGCCCCTGCAACGAGAACACCTGCGCAGTGCCGGTCTTGCTGCCGACCTCATACGGTGCGTCGGCGAACACCCTTGAAGCGGTGCCGACCTTGGAAACCTGCACCATGCCGTGTTTGATCGTTTCAATGTGTTCCGGATCAAGTTCGATACGCTCGGGCTGGGGCCGCTGCGGCTGGCGAATTTCACCACTCGAACCATCAATGATGTTGCGCACCAGATGCGGTTGGTGCGCCACTCCACCATTCAGCATCACGGCCAGCGCGTGGGCCATCTGCAACGGCGTATAGGCATTGTAGCCTTGCCCGATTGCCGCCGAGAGCGTCTCGCCGCCATACCATTGCTGGTGTTCAGGCGTTTTGAAACGCTGACGTTTCCATTCCGGAGACGGCAATATTCCGGCCGCCTCGCCCGGGATGTCGATATCGGTACGACTGCCAAAGCTGAACGGGCGCATGAAATCGGCAATCGCCTGAATGCCCATTTCATGCGCCAACTCGTAATAATAGGTATTGCACGAATAGGTGAGACTGCGCACCAGATCGACCCCATTCTGGCAATTTGACTTGCGGTCAACCAAACGTTGCTGCCCGAGCACGAACAAACCCTGTCGGTTGAAACGCTGTTCAGGCGTACGCGCGCCGGAGGCGAGTCCGGCCAATGCCATGAAAGGTTTATAGATCGAGCCGGGCGGATACACACTGTAGATCGCCCGATTGAGCAAGGGGTGATCGGGCGAGTCTCGCAACGCACTCCAGTCGACCACCGAAATGCCGTCAATGAACAGGTTCGGATCGAAGCCCGGCATCGACACCAGCGCCAGGACTTCTCCGCTTTCCGGCTCGATTGCCACCACCGCACCGCGTCGTTCGCCAAAGGCTTCCTCGGCCACGCGCTGCAGGCCCATATCGAGGGTCAGTTCGAGATCATTGCCATCGACGGCCGGAATACGCGACAGCAAGCGCACTGCGCGCCCGCTCGCGTTGACTTCAATCTGCTCAACACCGGTCGTGCCGTGCAGGTCGCGTTCGTAGGACAGTTCGATACCGCTTTTGCCGATGTATTCCGAGCCACGATAGTTGGCGGTATCGCCATGCTCCTCGATGCGCTGCTGGTCCCGTTCGTTGATGCGTCCGATGTAGCCCACCACATGAGCCGCTGATTCTTCCTGCGGATAATCGCGGAACAAGCGCGCGCGCACCTCAACACCGGGCATGCGGTACATGCGCGCAGCCACGGCCGCGACCTCTTCATCGGTGAGATGGGCGCGCACCGGGATGCTGTCGAAATATTTATATTCCTGCAGCAGGCGGTAAAAGCGTTTGCGGTCACGCTCATCGAACGGCAACACCTCCGCCAGCGCATCGAGAGTGTCGGTCACATTTTTGACCTGCGCCGGACTGACCTCGACCGTCCACGCCGAATAGTTGCGGGCCAACACCTGGCCATGACGGTCGGAAATCTCGCCACGCCGCGGCGGCACCGGCAACACCGCAATGCGGTTGCCTTCGGCGCGCGAATGCAGTTCCTCGTATTTTTCCACCTGCAAATGCCACAGTCGCGCCCCGAGCAACAGGCAGATGGCGAGCACGACAATGCCCGCGATGAAGGCGCGGCGGCGAAAGCTGATCAGCCGTTCTTCAGGGGCGCGAAACTCACTCATCGTTGGAACATGACCCTGATTACATCCTAGATGGGGCGGTTGTCGTCACGTTCGGTCGGCTGGAATTGTGGCAACAACAACAGCATGCTCACCGGCCCCCAGAGTGCAGCAGCCGTCACGCTCGACAGAAAGTAGGTCCACCCCGGAAACTCCGCCCCCGCAATGAGACGTACCGCCAGCATGATGAGCTGGGCAATCAGCAACATTGGCAAAACCTGTACCGTCTGCCCCAATGTGCCGAACCACAGCGCCCGGCGCGACAGGGCGTTGGCAATAAAAGCCAGCACCACATACGCCAACGCATGCTGTCCCATCGCTGCGCCGAGACCGATATCGACCAACAATCCCAAAACGAAACCGGTAAACATGCCGACCCGACGCGGCTCCCGGATACACCAGAAGATCAACACCAGCGCGACCCAATCCGGCAACGGAAAATGGCCGGTCGGGATATAGCGCAACGCCAGCGCCACCACCAGACTCAGGTATATAAACCACGGGCGTGCAGGCAGCAGAATGCGTCGAGAGCTGTGTGTCGGTTGCATTACTGCGTCGCTCCGTTTTCACCCATTTCCGCCGCCGCGCGCCCGGATTGCGCGCGGTCTCCTGCTTCAGGACGCGGCGGCGGCTCTACCGTTCGCCCCACGACCAACACCTGCACCGCCCGCTCCACCCGAGCGATCGGTTCGCAGACCACCCGCAAAAAAGCACCATCCGTACTGACTACCCGGCGTACCGTTGCAACCGGCAGCCCGGCCACGAACAGGCCGTCCAGACCGGAGGTTACCAAGCGATCGCCGGCTTGAATGTCGGTTCCGCTCGGCACGAAGCGCATCCCCAAAGCGCCGCCGCCTTCTCCTGCGAGCACGCCGCGCATACCGGTACGTTCAACCGTGACCGGCACCACCTGTTCGCGGTCGGTCAGCAACGTCACCTCAGACTGCACCGGGTAGACGCGCGTGACCTGTCCGATCATGCCGTGCGCGTCGACCACCGCAAGGCCTGAACGGATGTTATCGGTCGCGCCCTTGTCGAGAATCACTTTGCGCGAGAATGGATCGGCCGAGTCATACAGCACCTCAGCGCCCACACCTTTGAGCGCATGCGTTCGGGTCAGGCCGACCAACTCACGCAAGGTGGCGTTTTCGCGTTCAAGCTGTTCAAAAACCAGCAATCGTTGCGCCGCCTCGACCTGACTGCGACGGAGCTCGGCGTTTTCAATCTGAACATCGACCAGGGTGGAAAAATACACCGTAGCGTTGCGCAGCAAATCCGCGGGCGCGGCAGCCGCTCGCTGGAGCGGATAAATCGCCACCGACACCACTTGGCGCACCACTTCGAGATAGGAAAAACGCAGGTCTGCCACCAGCATCACGCAGCAGATCAACGACAGGATCGACAACCGCACAAGCGGCGGCAGGCCTCGTCGGAAACTCAGCGGAGATGAATGAGCGCCCAGCGGCATGGCTCAAGACAGACGAAAAAGGGACGGCAGTCTCACCGCAGCGGGCCCGTACCCCATCAGTCGGACGAGAAGATAGAACTCAGCGTATCCATCTTTTCCAGTGCCAGACCACACCCTCGCGCAACGCAGGTCAGCGGTTCTTCGGCGATGATTACCGGCAAACCGGTCTCTTCCATCAACAGGCGATCGATGTCTTTCAGCAGCGCCCCGCCACCGGTCAGCACCAGACCCCGTTCAGCGATGTCGGCGCCAAGTTCCGGCGGAGTCTGCTCAAGGGCGATCTTGACGGCCGAGACGATCTGATTGAGCGGCTCCGCCACGGCCTCAAGCACCTCATTGCTCGACACCGTGAAGCTGCGCGGGATGCCCTCTGCGAGGTTGCGCCCCTTGACCTCCAGCTCCTGCACCTCATTGCCGGGAAACGCCGAGCCGATATATTTCTTGATGTTCTCGGCCGTCGTATCCCCGATCAACATGCCGTAATTGCGCCGGATATAGTTGATGACCCCTTCGTCGAACCGGTCACCGCCGACACGCACCGAGCCGCTGTAGACCATGCCGCCGAGCGAGATCACCCCGACTTCGGTCGTGCCCCCACCGATATCGACCACCATGGAGCCGGTCGCCTCCGACACCGGCAGGCCGGCACCGATCGCCGCAGCCATCGGCTCCTCGATCAGGAACACCTGGCTCGCGCCGGCCGCCAACGCCGCATCGCGGATCGCGCGGCGCTCGACCTGAGTCGAACCGCAGGGCACACAAATGATGATGCGCGGACTCGGCGAGAACATGCGCGAGTCATGCACCTTTTTGATGAACTGTTTGATCATCTGTTCGGTGACGACGAAATCGGCGATCACGCCGTCTTTCATCGGTCGAATCGCCGTGATGTTGCCGGGCGTCTTGCCCAGCATCATCTTGGCTTCCTGACCCACCGCCTGGATGCTGCGTTTGGCGTTGGGGCCACCCTCGGTGCGGATGGCAACGACGGAAGGCTCGTCCAGGACGATGCCTTTGCCTCGAACGTAGATCAGGGTATTGGCTGTACCGAGGTCGATCGCAAGATCAGACGAAAAATAAGAACGCAGAAAACCGAACATGAAGGATCCGAACCGGTTAGGGGGCAAGGCACCGTCGCCGGCCGCGAAACCCGGACGGCAGAAGGGCAAAGAGGGTATGATACTCTACAAATTCCCATGGTTTAACAGCATTTGTAAACGCATGTCCTTCTCCCGTGAAGAAGTCAGCAAACTCGCCTCGCTCGCATGCCTTGCACAGTCAGCGGATGAGCTCGATACCACCCGTGACAAGCTCACCAGCATCTTCGGCCTGATCGAACAGCTGCAGGCCGTCGACACGACCGGCATCGAGCCGATGAGCCACCCTCAGGACGCCACCCAGCGCCTTCGCGCAGACCACGTCACTGAATCCGACCGTCGCGATGAATTTCAACAGCTTGCGCCACAGACCGCCGACGGTCTGTACCTTGTCCCCCGGGTCATCGAGTGACCCTCCCAGGCGTGCCCACTCCCAGCCGAACCCAACATGATCAACGCCAGCCTTACCGAACTGCGCACCGCGCTTGATGCCCGCCGCATCTCCAGCGTCGAGCTCGCCGACCTGTTTCTCGACCGCATTGAGCAGCTCGACAGCCAACTCAACAGCTTTATCACCGTCGACCGAGACCACACCCGACGACAGGCCGAAGCCGCCGATGCGAGGATCGCGGCGGGCACTGCCGGCCCACTGACTGGCATACCGCTCGCGCACAAGGATGTATTCTGCACCGAGGGCATGCTGACGACCTGCGCCTCGAAGATGCTTGCCAATTTCACCAGCCCGTACGATGCCCACGTGGTCGAGCGGCTCAAGGCGGCCGGCATGGTCACGCTGGGAAAAACCAATATGGACGAGTTCGCGATGGGCTCGTCGAGCGAAAGCTCCTTTTTTGGCGCCACTCGCAATCCATGGAACACTGAACGCATTCCCGGCGGCTCCTCGGGCGGTTCGGCTGCAGCGGTGGCCGCGCGTCTCAGCCCGGTGGCCACTGGCAGTGATACCGGCGGCTCAATACGCCAACCGGCCGCAATGACCGGCGTTACCGGCATCAAGCCGACCTACGGCACGGTCAGCCGTTACGGCATGATCGCCTACGCCTCCTCCTTCGATCAGGCCGGGGTATTCGGCGCTTCCGCCGAAGACTGCGCGCAGATACTCAGCACGATGGCCGGTTTCGATCCGCGCGATTCGACCAGTCTCGAACGCCCGACGGACGATTACCTCAAAGACATCCGCGCCGACAAACCGCTCAACGGTCTGCGCATCGGCTTGCCGACCGAATTCTTCGGGGATGGCCTCGCGGAAGACATCCGCGTCGCGCTCGAGCGCGCCCTCGACGAATATCGCAAACTCGGCGCGACCACTGTCGAAGTCTCACTGCCGAACGCGCAGCTCGCGGTGCCTGCATATTACGTACTCGCTCCAGCCGAAGCCTCCAGCAACCTGTCACGTTTCGACGGGGTGCGCTACGGTCACCGCGCGGCCGAATACACCGATCTCGACGACATGTACCGCAAAACCCGCAGCGAAGGTTTCGGCGCCGAGGTCAAACGCCGCATCCTCATCGGCACCTACGTCCTGTCGCACGGCTACTACGATGCCTACTATCTGCAGGCGCAGAAGCTACGACGTCTGATCTCTGAAGATTTCACCCGGGCGTTCGAGACCTGCGACATCCTCGCCGGCCCGGTGACCCCGACCACTGCGTGGAAGATCGGCGAAAAAGTCGATGACCCGGTGCAAATGTATTTGTCCGACATCTACACCCTTGCCCTCAACCTCGCCGGCCTGCCCGGCTTGTCATTGCCCTGCGGCTTCGACACCGGCAAATTACCGGTCGGGCTGCAATTGATCGGCAATCATTTTGACGAAGCCCGCCTGCTGAACGTCGCGCACCGCTACCAGCAGGTTACCGATTGGCACCAGCGCCGGCCGACGCCTTGAGCGACACCCTTTCCGGATTTCGCCCAACCGCCCGCGCAACTGAGAACACGCCCTAATCATGAGCAGAAACAACTGGGAAGTGGTCATCGGACTGGAAGTCCATGCCCAGCTCACCACCGCCTCCAAAATTTTCTCTGGCGCCTCGACCGCCTTTGGCGCCGAGCCTAACCGCCAAACCAGCGCCCTCGACATTGCGCTACCCGGAACGCTGCCGGTGCTCAACCGCGCGGCAGTTGAACATGCCATCCGCTTCGGCCTGGCAACCGACGCCCATGTGGCCCCCAAAAGCGTGTTCGCACGCAAGAATTACTTCTACCCCGACTTGCCCAAGGGCTATCAGATCAGTCAGTTCGAACTGCCGGTGGTGCAAGGCGGCACCATCACCATTCGCATTGGCGAGGGCGACAAGGCCTATGAAAAGACCGTCAACCTGACCCGCGCCCATCTGGAAGAAGATGCCGGCAAAAGCCTGCACGAAGATTTCCACGAGATGAGCGGCATTGATCTGAACCGCGCCGGCACGCCATTGCTCGAGATCGTCTCCGAACCGGAGATGAGTTCCTCGGCCGAAGCGGTGGCGTACGCCCGCGCCTTGCATGCGCTGGTGCGCTGGATCGAGATTTGTGACGGAAACATGCAGGAAGGCTCGTTCCGCTGTGACGCCAACGTGTCGGTGCGCCGCCCCGGTGCCCCCCTCGGCACGCGACGCGAAATCAAGAACCTCAACTCTTTCCGTTTTCTCCAGCAAGCCATTGATTATGAAATCCAGTGGCAAATTGAACGGCTGGAAGATGGTCACAGCATCCAGCAGGCCACCGTGCTGTTCGACCCGGACAAGGGTGAAACGCGTGTGATGCGCAGCAAGGAAGACGCGCACGATTACCGCTACTTCCCCGACCCCGATTTGCTGCCGCTGGCCATCACGCAGGAATGGAAGGATCAGATACGGCAATCCATGCCGGAATTGCCCGAGCAGATGAAACAGCGTTTCATGGACGAGTACGGCCTGTCCGCCTATGACGCGGCAACGCTCACCGCCTCGCGTGAAGTCGCGCTCTATTACCAGGCCGCCGTCGACGCCGCCGGCAGTGATTGCGCCAAAATTTGCGCCAACTGGACCATGGGCGAACTCGCCGCGCGCCTGAACAAGGCGGATCTCGAGATCACCGAATCACCACTTTCGGCCTCACAGCTCGCCGGTCTGGCGCAACGCATTGCCGACAACACCATCTCCAACAACATCGGCAAAAAAGTTTTCGATACGCTTTGGAATGGCGAAGGCACGTCCGCCGATGCCATCATTGATGCACAGGGTTTGAAGCAGGTCACCGACAGCGGCGCAATCGAAGCGATGATCGACGAGGTTCTCGCCGCCAACCAGAAGTCGGTAGACGAATTCAAGGCCGGCAAGCAAAAAGCGTTCAACGCGCTGGTCGGTCAAGTCATGAAGGCCAGCCGCGGCAAAGCCAATCCGACACAAGTCAATGAGATTCTGAAACGCAAGCTGGGTGCCTGAACGGCCTTCAACCTCATAGAGAAAATCGCCATGCACCGTTTCATTGCTGCCGCCGTGATGACCGCCGCCGGCGTGGCATCTGCCGCCAACATCGAGCTGCCGCCCGACATGCCGACCCCCACGCCGGGTCTGTGGAAAACAGAAATCAGCATGCCCGCAATGGGCGGCATGTCCATGAATGCCGACAACTGCGTCGGCGGCATCGAGGAAATGCTTCGCCATCCCGAATTGGACACCTCGCAATGCACGGACATCCGCATTGAGCACGAAAACGGACGCATCACCACCCACGCCACCTGCAAGATCGAACACTCAACGGCGCACGTGAGTTCAGTCTTCACCGGGGATTTCGAAAAGTCGTATCAGGGCGAAATCCACACCACCTACACCCCGCCGCTCCAGGGCATGCATGAGACGACCGTCAACATGCAAAGCCGCTGGGTCGCGGCGCAATGTCTGCCCGGCCAGAAACCCGGTGACGCGAAAATGCAGGGCGGAGTGAACGTACCGGGTATCGGCAACATCGATCTGGACGCGCTGATGAAAAACATCCCCGGCCGGCAATAACCTGGATTTACGTCATGTGCCAACTGCTCGGCATGAACTGCAATGTCCCGACGGACATCTGTTTCTCTTTTACCGGCTTTCGTGCGCGCGGCGGTCTGACCGACCATCATCGCGACGGCTGGGGCATCGCCTTTTTTGAGGGGCGCGGAGTGCGCACGTTCCTCGACCCGCGCCCAAGCTCGGATTCTCCGGTCGCCGAACTGGTGCGCCACTACCCCATTCGTTCGCTCAACACCATTGCGCACATTCGCAAGGCCACGCAGGGCCAGATCAGTCTCGACAACACCCACCCGTTTCAACGTGAGCTGTGGGGGCAGTACTGGATCTTCGCCCATAACGGCCACCTGAAGGAATACGCCCCTGCGTTGAACGGGCGTTTTGTGCCGGTCGGCACGACCGATTCGGAACGCGCCTTCTGCCACATCCTGCAAACGTTGGCCGAGCGTTTCCCCGACGGCCCGCCCGCAGCCGATGTACTGTTCGCCAGCCTGCGCGAGCTCGCGCACGACATCGGCTCTTATGGCGAATTCAACTTCCTGCTGTCGAACGGCGAACGTTTGTTCGCACACTGTTCCAGCCGACTTGCCTACATCATCCGTCAGGCGCCGTTTTCCACCGCGCATCTGTCCGACGAGGACGTGAGCGTGGATTTCGAACAACTCACCACGCCGGATGATCGCGTTGCAGTGATTGCCACCTTGCCGCTGACCAAAAACGAGCAATGGACGACGATCGAACCCGGCACCCTGGTCAGCTTTGCCAACGGCGAACCGGAATCTTTCGGCGATGGCCGAACCGTGGCACAGCCCCCCGGCATTGCAAGTCGATAAACTGCCATGAACGAGTGCCCGCTCTGCGCAACACACGGCGAAAATGTTCTGTGGAGCGATGCGTCGTGTCGCGTCATTCTCGCCGCCGAACCCGACTATCCCGGTTTCTGTCGTGTGATCTGGCATGCGCACGTTACCGAAATGAGTGACCTCGACGCGCATGCGCGGGGGCACATGATGGAAGTGGTGTTCGCCGTTGAAGCGGCGTTGCGCGAAGTGCTCAGGCCGGACAAGATCAACCTCGCCAGCCTCGGCAATCAGGTCGCGCATTTGCATTGGCACGTGATCCCGCGCTGGCGGGACGATCGTCATTTTCCGCAACCGGTATGGGCTACAGCGCTGCGCGACGCACCCGCACGGCCGCTCGACGCCCAAACGCTCGCAGCGGCCATCCGAACGAATCTGGCATAAAGCAGCTTTTTCGCGCTGAATCTAATGAGTACGCGCGAGCCGCGTCTGCGGAAAAAACACCACGAAACGACTGCCTTTGTCCGCCTCGCTCTCGATGCGCAATTCGGCCTGGTGACGCGAAACAACATGCTTGACGATGGCCAGACCGAGCCCCGTACCGCCCGTTTCGCGCGAACGCCCCTTATCCACCCGGAAAAAACGTTCGGTCAGACGGGCGAGATCGTCTTCATCAATCCCGATGCCGTTATCCGACACGGAAAACTCCGCCCCGTCATGCACCCGTTGCCAGGCAATGCGGATTTCACCATCCGCCGGGGTGTACCGCACCGCATTGCTGGCGAGATTGGCGAAAGCCGAATGCAATTCCTTCTGGCTTCCGAGCACGATATCTCCCTCGTTGTGCGGATCAAGCTCGATCTCGATACGGTGACGGCCGTTCGACAGCAATTCGGCTTCCTGCCCGACCATCCGCACCAACCCGCAGACATCCACGCGTTCCTCGTGCGGCGCCGGCGCGCCGGTTTCCAGCGCCGACAGGGCAAGCAAATCTTCGATCAGGCGCTGCATGCGCGTGGATTGCTCGAGCGCCATGCCAAGAAAACGCTCCGTATCCTTACGCTCGAGCTCGTCGAGGCCGTCGAGCACCGTTTCGACGAAACCCGAAACCACCGTCAACGGTGTGCGTAATTCATGCGAGACGTTGGCAATGAAATCCTTGCGCATGTTCTCGAGCTTTTCAAGTTGCGTGATATCGCGTGAAATCAGCATTTTCTGCCCCCCACCAAAGGGCACAACCTGAACCATCAGACGAACATCGGCCTGACCCGGCGCCTTCACGACAAACGGCTCCTGGCGCGAGTGCGGCTCAGCCAGATATTCCGCCAGTTCAGGCATCCGCACGATTCCCACCAACGGCAGCCCCACGTCTCTGACCTGCGACAGACCCAGATGCTGCTCGGCGCGACGATTCATCCATTCGACCGCGTCGTTGGGCGACAGATAAATGATGCCATCGGGCATCGCCTCGCTCGCATTGCGAAAACGCTCCAACGTTGCGGTGTGCCGCGCGCGCTCTTCCCGTCCATCGCGCGAACGACATTCCAGCTCATGCAGGACCCACCGCCAGGCACCGTGGCCTTCGGGTGCCGGCGCATCGTCACGGCGGCGCGCCCACCGCGCCAGACGCTGCAGATTGGACAGATGGTGGTCAAGCAGGCCCAGCAACACGACAATGAACAGCCCCACACCAAACCATGTGCCGAAAACAAAACCCACCAGCAGCGATATGGCTGCGCAAGCGGTGACGAAAATCAACGAGCCGGACCAGATTTTGTACATACGCGGCAAGCAACCAAAGATAGAAGGGGCGGAAATGGGACAGGCGCGCGAACGCCGGAAAGAGGCACGGTCGTTTTTACACGAAACGCCCGTTTTTCCAGTTGCTCAACGCCCTGCAATCCGCCTGAACATCATACCGCGACGTCATCCTGGGCTGAAAAACGATAGCCGCTGCCCCGCACGGTCTGGATCAAGCGATCGTGACCGGTCGCCTCCAGCGCGGCGCGCAAACGACGGATATGCACATCGATGGTGCGCTCTTCGACGAAGACGTGATCTCCCCACACCTGATCAAGCAACTGGGTGCGCGAATGCACACGCTCCGGATGCGCCATCAGGAAATGCAACAAGCGGAATTCGGTCGGCCCGAGGGAGAGATGACTGTTGTTGATCGACACACGGTGGGACACCGGATCCAGCCTCAGACCGCCCAGCTCAACCGGATCATCCGTCGCCTGAGGCGCACGACGACGCAAGACCGCTTTGATGCGCGCGACCAGTTCGCGCGGACTGAACGGCTTGGTGACGTAATCGTCCGCCCCCGTTTCAAGCGCGGCCACCTTATCCTGCTCTTCTCCACGCGCAGTGAGCATGATGATCGGCGTAGTACGCGTACGTTCGTCCGCACGCAAGCGCTTGGCCAGCTCGACGCCCGATATGCCGGGCAGCATCCAGTCAAGCAAAATGAGATCCGGCAGTGCTTCGCGCACCACCCGTTGAGCCGCCTCGGCGTCCGCGACACGGATCACATTGTGACCGGCCCGAGTCAGATTCACCGCGATGAGTTCCTGGATTGCCGGCTCGTCTTCCACCAGCAAGATGTTTGCAGCCATGGGTTCGCTCCATTCAGTTCAAATCCAGTCTATTGCAGAAACTTGAAGCTTTTGTGACAAACAGCGAACCTTTACGCCGTTTGCTGTGTCTGACTCAACAATGGTACCGATGCCCTCGCGCATCCCTTCGGGTATACTCAAGTCTCGTTCCCACCTGCAGTACATCCCATGGCTGGACTCGATCCTACAACCCCAACGCCCACCAACATCACGGTGCATCGCAACGCCAAACAGCTCGAACTGCGTTTCGACGACGGTCAGGTGTTCCAGTTGCCCTTCGAATTTCTGCGCGTGTACTCGCCCTCGGCTGAAGTACGTGGCCATGGCCCGGGCCAGGAAGTTCTCCAGCAGGGCAAGCGTGATATTGATGTGCTCGCAGTGGAGCCGGTAGGCAACTACGCGATTCGACCGCGTTTCTCCGACGGTCACGACAGCGGGTTGTATTCCTGGGACTATCTCTACATGCTCGGCAGCCAGCACGAAACGTTATGGGAGGAATACCTCCAGCGGCTGGAAGAGGAAAACGGCACGCGGGACCCCGAACAGATCGCGCCTGAACCACCCAAAAGCGGTGGCGGCTGCGGCCATCATCACTGAGAAAGCCCCGGGCGGAACAGAACGCGACGCGCCATGATGATCGCAACGCCTTGCCGACCTGCACGAACACCCTGCGCACGCAATGCATCCGCGTCAATGAGAGCACGCCATCCATGAGCGACAAGCAAACGCACTTCGGCTTTCAAACCATTTCCGAGAACGAAAAGCGCCACAAGGTCGCTGCGGTCTTTTCCTCCGTCGCGCGTCGCTACGACATCATGAACGACGTGATGTCCTTCGGCCTGCATCGACTGTGGAAAGCCTTCGCGATTCGCCTCTCCGGCGTCCACGAAGGTTCGCGCGTACTCGACGTTGCCGGCGGCACCGCCGATCTGTCGCTTGCTTTTGCCAAGCGCGCCGGCCCAAGCGGACAGGTCTGGCTCACAGACATCAACCACGCCATGCTGTCGGTCGGGCGCGACCGTCTCATCGACCACGGCATTGCACTTCCGGTGGCCCAGTGCGATGGCGAAAAACTGCCTTTCCCAGCGGATTATTTTGATTGCGTCACGGTCGCCTTTGGCTTGCGCAACATGACCCACAAGGACGCTGCCCTGGCCGAAATGGCGCGGGTCTTGCGCCCTGGCGGTCGGTTATTGGTGCTGGAATTCTCCAAAGTGTGCAAACCGCTCGCGCCGGCTTACGATTTCTATTCGTTCAAGGCGCTGCCCTGGATGGGAGAAAAGATTGCGAATGACGCCGAAAGCTATCGTTATCTTGCCGAATCGATCCGCATGCATCCGCCACAAGAAGAATTGAAATCAATGATGGAACAGGCCGGATTCGCACGCGTCGACTATCACAACATGACCGGCGGAGTGGTGGCGCTGCACCGAGGCTTCAAACTTTAACGACCGCGCGGGATCCACCCGACACCTTCCTTCCAGGAGACCTCATACAATGAAGCAACTCGTGATCAGCCTCATGGTTGCCCTGTTCACCATCGGCTTTGTCGTGCCGGATGCTGAAGCGCGCCGTTTCGGTGGTGGCGGAAACTTTGGCATGCAGCGCAACGTTTCGCCCCCGGCCAACGCACCGCGTGCCGCCACCCCGGCACCCTCGCGTCCGGCCAACCAGGCGGCGGCCGCCGGAAATCGTTCATGGCTCGGACCGGTGGCCGGTCTGGCCGCAGGCCTCGGCCTGGCCGCATTGTTCTCGAGTCTCGGTTTATCGGAAGAATTCGGCTCGTTGCTTTTGCTCGGTCTGCTGGTGTTCGCCGGTATCCTGCTGTTCCGCTGGCTGGCACGTCGTGTGGTTTTGGAGAATGAAGCCACTCGGGTGCAATACGCGGGGCCGTCCTTCGATCAACACACGCCTCAGCACAGCGGCCAGAGTCACGCTCCCACTCAATCGGCTTCGGACAACGCACTGCGGGAACAACTCGACGAGGCCGCCTTCCTGCGTCAGGCCAAACTCAACTTCATCCGCCTGCAAGCCGCCAACGATCGCGGCGATCTTCTTGATATCCGCGAGTTCACCACGCCGGGAGTGTTCGCCGAGATTCGCATGCAGATGGCAGACGCGCCGATGGGGCCGCCCCAGCGCACCGACGTCATCGAACTCGACGCCCAGATACTGGACGTGACCGAAGAAGACGAGCGCTACATTGTCAGTGTGCAATTTTCCGGTCAGCTACGGGAAGAAGCCGATGCGTCACCGGCTCAATTCAACGAGATTTGGCATCTCGTTAAGAATCGAACAGGAGCAGACGGCTGGCGCGTGTCCGGTATCCAGCAAGTGAGCTGAATACCCATGCAATTTGCCGAGCAAAGCTTCGTGAGGGCGCTCAACCATGTGTTGGCGCGCTCTCCTTGGGCACTGCAGCGCCTCCAACCTTTCGCGGGTTTCGCATTCCGTGTTGACGCGACCCCGATTCGTCTGGACGCTGCCATTGCAGAAAACGGCCTGCTCGCCGCAAAAGCGCAGGCAGACACTGCGCCCGAAGTGATTTTGAGCCTGTCCTTTTCCGAAATTCCAGGCTTGCTCGTTCAGGACGGCATGGACAAGCTGATCAGTCGAGTGCGGATTGAAGGCAACGTGGAGTTCGCCGAGACGCTGGGCTTTGTTTTCCGCCATCTTGACTGGGACATTGAGGAAGATTTATCCACCGTATTCGGCGATATCCTCGCTCGCCGTATCGTCACGGCGGGACGTGAGCTCAATGCCGTCCACCAGCGTGGCCTCGAAGCTGTACAGGGCAATGTGGCCGAATACCTCACCGAAGAAAGCGAACTGATTGCGTCGCGCGTTGCGCTCGAAACCTGGCGTGAGGAGATCGTCGATCTGCGGGATGGCGTCGCGCGTCTTGAAAAACGCATCGAGCGCCTCGGCCGTCAAGGCTGAAAGTGCTCTGAAACGGTGTGAATCCGCTACCGCAGGGTCAGTTTCGGCATTGACCAGAGCCATGCTGATTCATAAAAAAAAGCAGCCTGAGGCTGCTTTTTTTGTGCTGCTGGTGCTTAACGTCGGCTTTTGCTTAACGTCGGCTTTTCTTGAGACGCTCGATCGCAAGAATCTGTGCGATCGCTTCGGTCAGTTCAGCTTGAGCCTTCGCGTAATCAATCTCGCCTTTTTTGTTTTGCATGGCTTCCTCCGCAACGCGCTTGGCTTCAAGCGCCTTCGCTTCGTCGAGGTCACCCCCGCGAATTGCGGTATCCGCCAGCACCGTCACCAGGCCAGGTTGCACTTCAAGCACGCCGCCTGCCACGAAAATCAATTCTTCCTGGTCGTTGTTCGGCAGCTTGAGACGCACCGTGCCGGGACGGATGCGGGTCAGGATGGGCGTGTGACCGGGCAAGATGCCCAGCTCACCTGCTTCACCTGGCAGCGCGACAAATTCCGCAAGGCCGGAAAAAAGCTGTTCCTCTGCACTGACGACGTCCACATGAACAGTCATCGCCATGGGATCTCCTTATCGTGACCGATCTCGCGGCAGGTTGCCCTGCCGCGGAACAGCGTTAAAGCTTCTTGGCCTTTTCGAAGGCTTCTTCGATGGTGCCAACCATGTAAAAGGCCTGCTCCGGCAGCTCGTCACATTCACCATTGACGATCTTTTGAAAGCCCGAGATGGTGTCTTTCAACGACACGTATTTACCCGGTGCGCCGGTGAAAACCTCTGCGACGTGGAAAGGCTGGGACAGGAAACGCTGGATTTTACGCGCACGGCCCACGGCCAGCTTGTCTTCCGGCGAGAGCTCATCCATACCCAGAATCGCAATAATGTCGCGCAATTCCTTGTAACGCTGCAGGGTCTGCTGAACCTCACGCGCCACGCCATAGTGCTCCTCACCGACAATCGCCGGATCAAGCTGGCGACTGGTCGAGTCGAGCGGATCAACCGCCGGGTAGATCCCCAGTGCGGCGATGTCACGCGACAGCACGACGGTCGAGTCAAGGTGCAGGAAGGTGGTCGCCGGAGACGGGTCAGTCAGGTCATCCGCGGGAACATACACGGCCTGAATCGAGGTGATCGAGCCAACCTTGGTCGAGGTGATCCGCTCCTGCAGCTTGCCCATCTCTTCCGCGAGGGTCGGCTGATACCCCACCGCCGACGGCATACGGCCGAGCAGCGCGGAGACTTCGGTACCCGCCAGGGTGTAGCGGTAGATGTTATCGACGAAGAACAGGATGTCACGGCCTTCGTCGCGGAAACGCTCGGCCATGGTCAGGCCGGTCAGCGCGACACGCAGACGGTTGCCCGGCGGTTCGTTCATCTGACCGAACACCATTGCAACTTTATCGAGAACGTTGGAATCGTTCATCTCATGGTAGAAGTCGTTGCCCTCACGGGTACGCTCCCCCACGCCGGCAAACACCGACAAACCCGAGTGTTGTTTCGCGATGTTGTTGATCAACTCCATCATATTGACGGTTTTGCCCACACCGGCACCGCCAAACAGACCGACCTTACCGCCTTTGGCGAACGGGCAGATCAGGTCGATGACCTTGATACCGGTCTCAAGCAATTCCAGCGACGGCGACAGCTCGTCGAATTTCGGCGCCTTGTTGTGAATCGGGCGATACTCTTCGGCTTCAATGTCGCCTGCTTCATCAATCGGGCGACCGAGCACGTCCATGATACGTCCCAGCGTGCCATGACCGACCGGCACCGAGATGGCTGCGCCGGTATTCGACACCTTCATGCCACGGCGCAAGCCGTCGGAGGAGCCGAGCGCGATGGTACGCACCACGCCGTCACCAATTTGCTGCTGGACTTCGAAAGTCAGCCCTTCTTCAATAATACCGTTGCCGGTATCTTCGAGCTTGAGGGCGTGGTACACCTGGGGCATCGAGTCGCGCGGGAACTGAATATCCACCACGGCGCCGATACACTGAACGATCGTTCCAGTACTCATCGTCATTTCCTTAAAAGCAATAATCCCTTACACCGCGGCGGCGCCGCCGACGATCTCGGCCAGCTCTTTCGTAATCGCGGCCTGGCGGGTCTTGTTGTAGACCAGCTGAAGTTCGCCGATCACGTCTTTGGCATTGTCGGAAGCCGCCTTCATCGCAACCATCCGTGCACTCTGTTCGCAGGCCATGTTTTCGATCAAGGCCTGATAGACCAGCGTCTCGACATAGCGCAACATCAATTCGTCGATGACGGCCTCGGGAGTGGGCTCATAGACGTAGTCCCACGATGCATCCGGTGTGCCAAGCTGCTCACCGGTCACGGGCAGCAGCTGTTCGAGCACGGGCTCCTGTTTCATGGCATTCACGAAACGGTTGTAGCCGAGATACACGGTGTCGAGCTCTTCCTGCTGGAAAGCGTCAATCACGACTTTCATCGGACCGATGATGGTTTCCAAACGAGGGGTATCACCGAGCTGAGTCGCTTGTGAAACCACCGTCGCGCCGATGCGTGTCATGAAGCCAAGACCCTTGTTGCCGATGCAGCACACGCGGATCTCGCTCGCCCCTTCACTTTCCCACTGCCGCATCGCGTTGATCACGATGCGCTGGATGTTGGTGTTGAGACCCCCACACAGGCCCTTGTCCGAGGTCACGAGGATCAGGCCGATCTTCTTGCCCTCAGGCTTGCGCACAACGAACGGGTGGCGATAATCCGCCACGTTCGCTTGGGAAAGGTTGGCTGCGAGCTGGCGAATTTTGTCGGCATACGGACGTGCTTGCCGCATCCGTTCCTGCGCTTTGCGCATTTTGGATGCGGCGACCATTTCCATCGCCTTGGTGATCTTCCGCGTATTTTGAACGCTTTTGATCTTGGTCCGGATTTCCTTACCGCTTGCCATATTCAGCCTCCGTCAGCGGTCTCAAGACCAGGTCTTCTTGAACGCTTCAATCGCGCCGGCCAGCTCTTTCTCACCGTCAGCGTCGAGCACGGCTTTCTCAAGGATGCTGTTGTACAAGGCGCTGTGCTCTGTCTCGATGTGCTTGTGCAAAGCGCTTTCCATCGCAAGCAGATCCGACACTTCGACATCGTCGAAATACCCCTTGTTGGCCGTAAACAACGTGATTGCCAACTGGGCGACGGACAACGGCGCAAACTGGGCCTGTTTCATCAGCTCCGTCACGCGGCGACCGCGCTCAAGCTGATTACGGGTGGCCTGGTCAAGATCCGAGGCAAACTGGGCAAAGGCCGCCAGTTCGCGATACTGCGCGAGGTCGGTACGGATACCACCGGCCAGCTTCTTGATCACCTTGGTCTGCGCGGCGCCACCCACCCGGGATACGGAAATACCGGCGTTGATGGCGGGGCGAATACCGGCGTTGAACAGGTCGGTTTCAAGGAAAATCTGACCGTCGGTAATCGAGATCACGTTGGTCGGGACGAATGCGGAAACGTCACCAGCCTGGGTTTCGATGATCGGCAGCGCGGTCAGCGAACCGGTCTTGCCCTTGACTTCACCGTTGGTGAATTTTTCAACGTAGTCCGCATTCACGCGTGCGGCACGTTCGAGCAGACGCGAGTGAAGATAGAAAATATCCCCCGGATAGGCTTCACGACCCGGCGGACGACGCAGCAGCAGCGAAACCTGACGATAGGCCCAGGCTTGCTTGGTGAGGTCGTCATACACGATCAGCGCGTCTTCACCACGATCGCGGAAATATTCGCCCATCGTGCAGCCGGCATACGCCGAGAGGTATTGCATCGCAGCCGAATCGGACGCCGCGGCAGCGACAACGATGGTGTATTCCAGCGCGCCGTGCTCTTCGAGCTGACGTACGACGTTGGCGATGGTCGACGCCTTCTGGCCGATGGCCACGTAGACGCAGACCATGTTCTGGCCTTTCTGGTTGATGATGGCATCCACCGCGACGGCCGTCTTGCCGGTCTGGCGGTCACCAATAATCAACTCACGCTGACCACGGCCCACCGGAACCATGGAGTCAATGGCCTTGATACCGGTCTGTACCGGCTGGTCCACACCTTGACGTGCAATCACGCCCGGCGCGACCTTTTCGATCTTGTCGGTCAGTTTGGCGTTGATCGGACCCTTGCCGTCGATTGGCTGGCCGAGCGCATTCACAACGCGGCCGAGCAGTTCCGGGCCCACCGGCACTTCAAGAATACGGCCGGTCGCCTTGACGGTGGCGCCTTCACTGATGTGTTCGTAATCACCGAGGATGACTGCACCGACCGAGTCACGCTCGAGGTTCAGCGCAAGCCCAAAGGTGTCGCCCGGGAATTCGAGCATCTCACCTTGCATGACGTCGGCAAGGCCGTGGATGCGGGTGATACCGTCCGTGACCGAAACCACCGTACCTTCGCTGCGCGCCTGCGCTTCAAGCGAGAGATCCTGGATCCGGCTCTTGATCAGTTCACTGATTTCAGAGGGGTTGAGTTGCATTTTGCGATGACTCCTAGTTCTTGAGCGCAGCGGCCATGTTCGCGAGTTTGCCGCGGACCGAGGTGTCGATGACGTCGTCGCCGACTGCGATACGTACGCCGCCGATCAGCTCCGCATCCACGCTGACGTGAACGTCGATTTCGGCCTTGAAATGTGCCTCAAGGTCAGCTTTTAGCTTGGCGACAGCGGCATCGTCGAGCGGAAATGCCGAAGTGACTTCAGCGTTCAAAACGCCTTCCTGCGCGTTTTTCTTCTCGACAAAAAGGTCGCGAATCTCGGGGAGCACCTGCAGCCGATTATTTTCGATCAGGATGCGGACGAAATTCTGCTGGTCGCCGGAGAGTTCCTCTCCCACAGCGCCCGTCACGAGAGTGAACAACTGATCCTCGGTGAGACTCGGGCGGCCGATGACGTCCTGCACAGTCTCGTCCGAAACGACGGCTGCCAGACGCTCAAGGGCATCAAGCCATTGGTCGAGCGTCTTGCCGTCCGCGGCCTGTCCGAACGCCGCATCCGCATACGGGCGTGCAATGGTGAGGTTCTCGGCCATGACTTATTGCAGTTCCTTTTTCAGGTTGGCAAGCAGCTGGCTATGAACCTTGGCGTCAATTTCGTGCCGCAAGATTCTTTCCGCGCCCGACACCGCCAGCGCGGCGACCTCTTCACGCAGACTGTCTTTCGCCCGCTGCACCGCGACGCCGGCTTCCTTCTCGGCCGCTTCGCGCGCCTGCTCAATCAGACGCGCCGCTTCTGCACGCGCTTCCTCGATGAGTTTGGCACCTTGCTTTTCCGCATTGGCGCGCACGTCGCCGGCGGATTCACGCGCCCGCTTCATTTCTTCGACGGCTTTTTTCTCCGCCCGAAGGAGGTCGGCTTTCGCCTTGTCCGCGGCGGCAAGCCCGTCAGAGATTTTCGCCGCGCGCTCGTCGAGCGCCTTCATAATCGGCGGCCACACGAATTTCATCGTGAACCAGCCGAGAATAAAGAACACTACGATCTGCGCGACCAAAGATGCGTTCAGATTCACTGTTCTTGGCCCTCGGTTGAGTTATTCAAACCGGTCAAGCTACGAACGGATTGGCAAAGGCGAACATCATCGCGATACCAACAGCGATCAGGAACGCTGCGTCGATCAGGCCGGCAAGGAGGAACATCTTGGTTTGCAGGGCGTTCATCAGCTCCGGCTGGCGCGCGGAAGCCTCAAGGTACTTGCTACCCATGATACCGATACCGATACATGCACCGACGGCGCCGAGACCGATAATCAGGCCAGTGGCCAAAGCGACGTAACCCAGGGTGATTTCCATGACTACTCCTTCAAAGATATGTGACTAGAGAAACGCGGAATGATACAGAACAATCAATGCTCTTCGTGAGCCTGTCCAACGTACACCAGGGTCAGCATCATGAAGATGAAAGCCTGCAGCACAATGATCAGGATATGGAAGATCGCCCAGAGCGAACCAGCGATCAGATGCCCCACGAAGCCAAATACGGTGGCCGTGCCGCCAAGCAACGCGATCAGCACGAAAAGCAGCTCGCCGGCGAACATGTTGCCGAACAGACGCAGACCATGCGAGACGGTTTTGGCGAGGAACTCAATCATTTGCATGATGAAGTTCACCGGCCACAGCACCGGATGGGCACCGAACGGCGCAGTAAACAACTCGCGCACCCAGCCACCCAAGCCTTTGATTTTGATGTTGTAGTAGAAACACATCAGCAAGACTGCGATCGACATGCCAAGCGGAATATTGATGTCGGCAGTCGGCACGATGCGCATATAGGCCTCGCTCGCATGATCAACGAAGCCTAGCGAGACTGCGCCTGCACCCCACAGCATCGGGATCAGATCCACCGGCAGGAGGTCCATGAAGTTCATCAGGAAAATCCAGATGAACACCGTCAGCGCGAGCGGTGAGACAAACTTGCGCGACTCGGCACTGTGCACAATGCTTTTGGCCTGGTTGTCGACCATTTCAACCAACCACTCGATCGCCCCCTGGAAGCGGCCCGGCACACCGGACGTCGCCTTTCTGGCAGCGCGCCACAGGATGAACACGGTGAGCATACCGAGGCCGAAGCCCCAAAACACCGAGTCAAGGTTGATATAGCCCCAATCGACGATGGCCTCCTGCGCGTGGCCCGTCTGATTCAGGTTGGTCAGATGGTGTACTACGTACTCGGATGCGGTCGGAGCGTGCCCTGTAGCCATTTAAGTCTTCACCAGAAAAGCAAACAAATTCGCCTTAAGCGCCAACAGCAGACCGATCAACAAACCTCCCCAATGGAGATCGCGATACAGCGCCACTGCCAACACGAGAATTCCAACAATCGCGACGATTTTTACAAACTCGCCGATCACGAAAGCCATCGCTGTACCCGGACCCCCGGGACGCGCGGCCAATACGTTCATCCGCAGCGCAAAGAGCGCGCTCGGAATCATGTATGCCACCCCTGCAATTGCTGCTGAAACGGCACCCGGAACACCGAAAAAAACGGCGCCGAAGGTTACCGCGACAAGCGTCGCACAAAACTGCAGGAAAACTGCTTTCAGCATGTAAGCCCGGCCAGCGGATCAATCCCCTGAAGGGCCCCGCGACTGAAAAATCCGGGCAATAGTAGGGGTTAACCGCAGGCAAGTCAAACCTGTTACCAAGCATCTCATTGCCGTTACGGCGAAGCCGCTGCGCGTCGCGCTCTGACCACCCGTTCAACCCCTGCAGGCCGGTTCTCATTTATCATGACCTTCCGCCCGCACACATCCAAACAGGCCCTTAATGCTCCGCACTTCCCGTGCCGGTCGCCAGGAAATTTTCGGCTGGGCGATGTTCGATTTCGCCAACCAGGCCTACACGCTGCTGATCATCACGGTGATCTTCGGCGATCTGTATACCCGCGTCATCGTCGGCGACGCACCGGATTACCGTCTTGGCAACCTGCTGTGGAGCCTCTCGCTGTCGATATCCTATGGGCTGGTCGTGCTCAGCGCGCCTTTCGCCGGCGCGATTATGGACCATGCGCGCGCAAAGAAACGATTATTGTTCGCCAGTTACCTCGCCACCGTCCTTTCAACGGCATTGCTGTATTTCGTCGAGCCGGGCTGGATCTGGCTGGGCTTCTTTTTGATCATCGTATCGAACACGGCCTATGCAATGGGGGAGTCTTTCATCGCGAGCTTCCTGCCCTTCCTCGGCCAACCGCGGGAGCTGGGCCGGGTATCAGGCTTCGGGTGGGCGCTGGGCTATGTCGGGGGATTGATTGCCGCATTGTTCGCACTCGCCTACCTTGGCGAAGTCAGCGAGGAAAATTTCGAACGCATACGCTGGGTGGGACCGTTCGCGGCCGCCTTTTTTCTGTTCGCTGCCATCCCGACCTTTTTATGGTTACGCGAACCCGCGATTGGGGTGGCCCAACCGGTGAGCGCCAGTCTCTTCAGCATCGGTTATCGACGCTTGTGTGCAACGGTTCGCACCGCGGCGCAGTATCCTGACCTGCGACGGGTGTTCATCTCGATTTTGTTCGCGATGGCCGGGGTGTACGTGATCATCGCGTTTTCGTTCATTTATGGCGCGCAGATCATCGGCTGGAGCGAAGAGACGCGCACCCTGATGTTCATCGTCGTGCAGCTCACCGCACTCACCGGGGCGCTCGTCTTCGGCTGGCTGCAAGATCGGCTCGGCGGCCCCCAGACCTATGCGATGACACTGATACTGTGGATCCTGGCCATCCTCACGATCTATTTCGTCGTTCCGCTGACCGAGCAGCTCAACCTCCTCCTCAACACGCAACTGGAGGTCGAAAAAGTCTTCCTGTTCGCCGGTCTGTTATCCGGATTGAGCCTGGGCTCGAGTCAATCTGTCGGTCGCGCTCTGGTCGGGGCTTTCGCGCCGCCCGAACGTGCCGCTGAATTATTCGGCTTTTGGGGGCTGTTTTCGAAACTCGCGGCGATCTTCGGCATTTTCGGCATCGGCTTGCTGCAACTCGCGCTCGGCCTGCAAGGCGCTGTGCTGTTCTGCATCGTCTTGTTTGTTGCCGCGCTGGTACCCCTTGCAGGCGTCAACGAACAACGCGGCCTGACGGCCGCGCACGGACAGAAGGTGCCGAACTAGGGGAACAGCGCCTACGCGCGCCTAGCGAAAACGCGACAACAGGCCATCCAGCTGGTCGAGATTGCCGAAACGGATCGACACTTCACCCGCTCCCTTGCGGTTGGCGCGAATCTTCACGGTAGCACCAAGACTGTCCGCCAGCTCTTCCTGCAGCCGCAGCAGATCACGATCGGGCTCCGGGGCAATGCGTTTTTCGCGCGGATGGAGCAACCGCTGCACCAACTGCTCGGTTTCACGCACCGACCAGCCTTTTGCCGCAACCTGATTGGCCACCTGAATCTGATTCGCCTCATCAAGGGGCAGCAGCGCCCGGGCATGTCCCATATCGATATCCCCGGCCATCAGAAGCTCTTGCACCTGAGCAGCAAGATTCAAAAGCCGCAGCAAATTTGAAGCCGCCGAGCGCGATCTTCCAACCGCATCCGCCGCCTGCTGATGACTCATGCCGAATTCATCGACCAGACGCTGGATGCCGGCCGCCTCTTCAAGCGGGTTGAGGTCTTCGCGCTGAATGTTTTCAATCAGCGACATTGCCAGCGCGGACTCGTCCGGAATCTCGCGCACCAGACACGGCACATATTCCAGCCCTGCCAGGCGCGAAGCACGCCAGCGCCGTTCACCGGCGATGATCTCGTAGCGGTATTCGCCCACCGCCCGGACAAGGATCGGCTGCATCAGCCCCTGCGCACGAATGGAGGCCGCCAGCTCGTCGAGCGAGCCCGGATCCATACGCGTGCGTGGTTGATATTTTCCCGGCTGCAGACTGTCGACCGGCAGCGTCTGTAACTCGCCTTTTTCTTCTTCGCTATTGCCCGCCAACAGGGCGTCCAGCCCGCGACCGAGGCCTTTTTTGGGTTTTGATGGCGTCATGCGTTATTCCGGATTCTGGCAAGAGATGTGCGCTTCACAATTGGCGCACGCGTTCAATCATTTCTTTGGCAAAAGCCATGTAAGCCCGTGCGCCCTTGGCGTTGCGGTCATACAGCACGCCCGGCACGCCGTAGCTTGGCGCCTCGGCGAGGCGCACGTTGCGCGGCACGATGGCCTTGAAAACCTTGTCTCCGAAGTGCTCTTCGAGCTGGGCCGAAACCTGCTGCTGCAACGTTATACGCGGATCGTACATGACGCGCAGCAAGCCGATGATCTGAAGGTCGCGATTGAGATTGGCATGCACCTTCTTGATCGAGTTCACCAGATCAGACAACCCCTCCAAAGCGTAATACTCGCATTGCATGGGGATGATCACGCCGTGAGCCGTACACAAGCCATTGAGCGTAAGCATCGACAGCGACGGCGGGCAGTCGATGAGGATGAAATCGTATTCTTCACGATGCGGCGCCAGCAGATCACGCAAGCGCGTTTCGCGTCGTTCAAGGCCCACCAGCTCGACCTCTGCGCCGGCAAGATCACGCTCGGCCGGCAACACATCAAAGCCGCCGCTGGGCGATTTGACGCGCACCGAAGGCAAGGTCGCCACGCCCACCAGCGCGTGATACACCGAGTGTCCCAATTCGCGCTTGTTGATGCCGCAACCCATCGTGGCATTGCCTTGCGGATCCAGGTCAATCAGCAGCGTACGCTGGCCAGCCTTGTGCAGCGCGGCGGCAAGATTGACACAGGTGGTGGTCTTGCCCACTCCACCTTTTTGGTTGGCGATACAAAATATTTTTGCCATCAACCCCGTTCCAGGACGATCAGGTGACGTTCAGCATCCAGCCCTGGCACATCCAGGAGGCAGGTATCCACGATGCGAATATCATCGGGCAGGGACGCAATTTCGTCTTGAGGATACACGCCTTTCATCGCCAGGAAGCGCCCGCCGGGAGCAAGACAATGGTGCGTCAGCCGAACAAAGTCGCTGAGACTGGAAAAAGCGCGCGAAATCACCGCCTCAAACGGCTGCTCCGGACGCACCTCTTCAACGCGGGCCTGCAGGGGATGGAAATTATCCAGACGCAGCTCAATCTTCGCCTGTTGCTGAAAGCTCGCTTTCTTGCCGACGGTTTCGATCGAGATGATTTCAAGGTCCGGTCGCGCAATCGCCAGCGGAATGCCCGGCAAACCACCCCCCGAACCGATGTCGGCGATACGCTTGAAGTCATGCAGAGCAGGCAGCACAGACAAGGAATCGAGCAGATGATGCGTGATCGCCTGCTCTGGTGAGCGAATCGCGGTGAGGTTATAGACGCGGTTCCACTTGCCCAACAACGCAGAAAAAGCGAGCAGACGTTCGCGCGCTTCGTCGGAAAGATCAAGAGCAAGCGCCGCGAGTCCGCGGTTCAACAATTCTGCACTCAACAACCATTCCCCCGAACAACTGAACCGTCTGCATGCTCAGCAAGCGCAGCCGTTTGAGCGTGTTCCTGCCCGACCAGCCCCATCCGCTCATTGCGCTTCAGCCATACCAGCAGCAACGACACCGCTGCCGGCGTCACGCCCTGAATGCGGCCGGCCTGGCCAATGGTCTCAGGCCGGTGCTGATTGAGTTTTTGCTGCACTTCTTTCGACAACCCCCGCACCATTGAATAATCGAAATCTTTCGGCAAGCGCGTGGTTTTGGCCTGCAGCTGGCGCGCAACCTCATTTTGCTGACGATCAATATAACCTTGGTATTTGGCAGCAATTTCAAGTTGCTCAACGACTTTGGGATCGGTTTCCGGATCTTCCGGCGCGCCGGGCAAGGTCATCAGATCGGCATAACGTGTCTCGGGCCGACGCAATAACTCGAACAAACGGTATTCACGCTCCAGAGCCTGCCCCAATACCCGTTCGGAATCTGCCGCGGACACACAATCCGGTCGCGCCCAGGCGGCTTTCAAGCGCGCTGTTTCGCGCTCGATCGCCTCTCGTTTGGCGCAGAAGGCCGCCCAGCGCGCATCCCCCACCAGCCCCAGTTCGCGCCCCTTTTCGGTCAGCCTCAGATCGGCGTTATCTTCGCGCAGCTGCAAACGGTATTCGGCGCGTGAGGTGAACATCCGATAGGGTTCGGAGACGCCGCGTGTAATCAGGTCATCCACGAGCACACCCAGGTAGGCTTCATCACGACGCGGGCACCACGGCTCCCGTTCCTGTACCTGTAGCGCGGCGTTCGCGCCGGCAAGCAGCCCCTGTGCAGCCGCTTCTTCGTAGCCGGTCGTGCCATTGATCTGCCCGGCGAAAAACAGGCCGTCGATACTTTTCGTCTCGAGGCTGGACTTGAGGTTTCGCGGGTCAAAATAGTCGTATTCAATCGCATAGCCGGGACGCAGAATGTGGGCATTTTCCAGCCCGGCTATCGAGCGCACGAGCTCGAGCTGCGCATCGAACGGCAGCGAAGTCGAGATTCCGTTGGGATAGACTTCGTGGGTGTTCAGCCCTTCCGGTTCGATAAAGACGTTATGGCTGTCCTTATCGGAAAAACGATGAATTTTGTCTTCGATTGAAGGGCAGTAACGCGGACCGACCCCTTCGATCATGCCGGAATACATCGGCGAGCGTTCGAAATTGGCGCGAATGATTTCGTGCGTGCGCACATTGGTATGCGTGATCCAGCACGGCAGCTGACGCGGATGTTGCGAAACCTGCCCAAGGAAACTGAACACGGGCGCCGGATCATCGCCGGGCTGCGGCTGCATCACCGAAAAATCGATCGTGCGCCCATCCAGACGCGGCGGCGTGCCGGTTTTCAATCGCCCCTGCGGCAACTGCATCTCTTTCAGCCGCTCGCCCAGCGAAACGGCCGGTGGATCGCCCGCGCGGCCTCCAACATGACTTTGCAGGCCGACGTGAATCAAGCCGTTGAGGAACGTGCCGGCGGTCAACACGACCGCGCGGCCGGAAAAGCGCACGCCGATCTGGGTCACCACCCCCGTGACGCGATCTCCGTCGAGGGTAATGTCATCGACAGCCTGCTGGAACACGGTGAGATTGGGCTGATTTTCGAGACGCTGACGGATCGCCGCCTTATACAGCGCGCGATCGGCCTGGGCGCGGGTCGCGCGCACCGCCGGCCCTTTCGACGCATTCAGGATGCGAAACTGGATGCCCCCTTCATCGGTGGCCTCCGCCATCGCGCCACCCAGCGCATCCACCTCTTTCACCAGGTGACCCTTGCCAATCCCCCCAATCGACGGATTGCAGCTCATCTGCCCGAGCGTGTCGATATTGTGCGTGAGCAACAACGTTTTCACGCCCATACGCGCGGATGCGAGCGCCGCCTCGGTGCCGGCATGACCGCCCCCAACGACGATCACATCAAAGAAATCGGGATGAAGCATGGCGCACCTCGGCGCAAAAAATTCTGCAAGCCGGTGATTTTACGCCACAAAAGTCGACGCTGTCAGCCCGGCCCGTCGTGACGGGTTTGAATTCCGGCCGCGATCGCGGCCATTCCGCACGCACCGCAGCACCACACACAAGGGCCTCAGCAGGCTGAACGCTTGGACGCAGCCACACCCGGAAATTCGTTCAGCGTTTGTTCAGCGCTCATCAATCGGCGCGTATTCAACCCGCGGGGAATACAAACGCTCTTCAGGACGGACCGACAGGTCGACCTCCTCACCCGACCACTCTTCCGGGTCGACGCCCGGCGGCGGAGTCTGCGGCTGATGCTGCGCGGCCTGCGTGGCAATCGGCACCTGAACCGGCTCCGGTTGCGGCGCCAGCATCGGCCGGATCAGATTCTGGTAGGCCAGAAACAGCGCTGCGGAGGCGAGAAAGAAATGGTTGAGTCGGCGCAGGCGTCGTTTGCGGCTGTCGAGCTTGTATTCGCGAATCTTCATCGGGATGTTCCGGGACGATACATTTTCTTGGGCTTGATTGTGGTCTGACGAAGTCCTGGCGCGCAAGTTCAATGCCGGGACTCAGCGCATGCGACGTTCGGTGATGCCGCGCGGGCAACTCATCCGGCCTCGGCGTCCATTTCGGCCTCCATTTCAGCCTCCAGCCGGCGTTTGACGTCTTCCGGCGAACCCGTGCCGCGGGCGAACAGCTCGTAGAACAGCGGAATGATGAATAGCGTCAGCACGCTCGACATGGCCACACCGCAGGATACAACGATGCCGATCACCTGGCGCGTCTCGGCCCCCGCGCCGAACGCGAGAATCAGCGGCAAGGCTCCGGCAACGGTAGTGATGCCGGTCATCAAGATCGGACGCAGGCGGATCACCGAAGCTTCCACCACCGCATCGTGGAATTCCCGCCCTTCATCGCGCAACTGGTTGGCGAATTCCACGATCAGGATACCGTTCTTGGCGGCCAGACCAATCAACATGACCAATCCGATCTGACTGTAGATGTTGAGTGTGGAACCGGTCAGCCATAATCCAAGCAGCCCCCCTCCAATCGCAAAGGGCACGCCGAGAATGATGACAAAAGGGTGAATCCAGCTTTCAAACAGCGCGGCCAGCACCAGGAAAATGATGATCAGACCGAGCACAAAAACAAAGGCCATTGATCCGCTCGCGGTCTTGAAATCGCGCGACTGACCGCGATAGTCGATGACAACGCTCTCGGGCAGATGCTGACGCGTCAGATGCTCCAGATGCTCCAGCGCCACACCCAACGGCAGCGCCTCGTCGAGGCCGGCACTGATTGTGATTGCGCGCACGCGGTTGAAACGATTGAGGGCACGCGAGTCCGCGAAATTCTCCAACCGCACCACGTTCGACAGCGGCACCAACTCGCCTGAACGCTCCGACCGCACATAGAGGTTTTCCAGCGCATCCGGGCTGCGCTGGAAATCGCGGTCGCCCTCAACGATCACATCGTATTCGCGTCCTTCGTTGATGTAATTGGTGATGCGGCGCGACCCGAGCATGGTTTCAAGCGTGCGGCCGATGTTTTCAACCGTCACCCCCAATTCGGCGGCGCGCAGGTAATCCACCTCGACTTCAAGCTGCGGTTGGGTTTCCTTGTAATCCCAGTCGATATTGGTCAGGCCGGGATTATCTTCGTCGAGCTTCGCGAGCAGGATGTCGCGCCACTCGGCAAGCTCTGCGTAGGTGCTGGCACCGCCGATGACGAAGCGCACCGGTTGCTGCGTTCCGCCGCCAAACCCCTGGCGCATGATCACGCTGGCGCGAACGCCTGAAAGGTCGGCGAGCTGCGCGTCGACCTCCGCCATGATGTCGTTGGCGGGACGCCGTGCGCCCCAGTCGGCCAACACCGCAATCGCAAGGCCCAGGTTGTAAATCGGCGCATCGCTGCCGCCGCGCGGGGAAGTGACCAGCAAACGCTCAATTTCTCCGCTTTCCACATAGGGCATCAAACGACGTTCGATCTCGCCCATGTAATCCCGCATCATCGCGTGCGTTGCGCCCTCCGGTCCATTCACCGAAACGAAGAACACACCGCGATCTTCGCGCGGCGCATATTCCGAATCAAGCTGCGTGAACAGCCAGCCAAACCCCGCAAACAGCGCGATGCAAACCACCAGCGCCAGCCCACGCCTCCGCAACATCGCGCGCAAGAGCACCGCGTAACGACGTCGCAATCCGTTCACAGCGCGATCCACCGCCTGGACAAGGCGTCGGTTTTCATCACGCGGCCGGAGTAATTTGGAAGCCAGCATCGGCGATACCGACAACGCGACGAAGCTTGAAAACACCACTGCGGCCGCCATCGTCAATGCGAATTCGGAAAACAGTCGGCCGATATCGCCCGGCAGAAAAGAAATCGGCACAAACACCGAGATCAACACCAGCGTCGTCGTCACCACCGCGAAGGCGACCTGACGCGCGCCGCGAAAGGACGCGACCAATGCGGATTCGCCCAAATCGTCCATACGCCGACGAACGTTCTCAAGCACGATGATGCCATCGTCGACGACCAAGCCGATCGCCAGCACCAATGCCAACAAGGTGAGCAGATTGACCGAAAATCCGAATAAGGCGAGCGCGATGAAGGTGGCCACCAGCGATACCGGCACCGCCACCGCCGGCACCATGATTGCGCGCAGACTGCCAAGAAACAGGAAAATCGCCAGTACCACCAGAACAATGGCAATCACGAGGGTGGAATAGACTTCCCGGACCGCGCCGTCGATAAACACCGACGAATCAAAGCTCGGACTGAACGCCATGCCTTCGGGCAACGTCGCCTCCAGGCGCCGGATCTCCTCGCGCACCTGTTTCGCCACGTCAAGCGTGTTCGCAGTGGACTGCTTGATGATCCCCAGGCCCACCATCGGCTGGCCATTACCCCGGAACAGGCTACGGTCATCGACCGTGCCGCGCTCCACCTGCGCAACTTCACCAAGACGAATCAAATGGCCGTCTTCGCCGCGCGCAATCACCAGTTGCGCGAAGTCGTCCGCATGTTGAAATTGGCGCTGCACCCGCACCGTGAACAAGCGCGTATGCGATTCGATGCGCCCGGCTGGCAACTCAATGTTGTCTGCGCGAAGCGCCGCTTCAATGTCATTCACAGCCAGTTCGCGGGCCGCCAGCGCATGACGATCCAGCCACACCCGCATCGCATAGCTGCGCGCACCCCCAAGGCGCACTCGCGCAACACCGTCCACCACCGACAGGCGATCAATCAAATAGCGCTCGGCGTAATCGGTCAGCTCATCCGCGCCATGACGGTCGGAGGAAAAATTCCACCACACGATCACGTCGGCATCCGCATCCACGCGTTGAATTTCAGGCGGGTCCGCTTCGTCCGGCAACTGATCAACGACCCGCGAGACCGCATCACGCACGTCGTTGGCCGCCGCCTCGATATCGCGGTTGATCCCGAAACGCAGCACCACGTCGGACTCACCGTCCCGACTGCGCGATTCGATATATTCGATCCCTTCGATGCCCGCCACGGCCCGTTCGATCGGTTCCGTGATCTGGGTTTCGATGACGGTCGCCGCCGCGCCCGGATAATTGGTTTCGATCGCCACGACCGGGGGATCAATGTCGGGATATTCGCGCAACGGCAGCTGCTGGTAGGCCACCAGCCCGAAGATCACCAGCAGCAACGCCAGAACTGAGGCGAAAACGGGCCGCTTGACCGAGACATCGGAGAGAATCATTGCGCCACGCTTTCGAGTACGTCCCGCGCAAGCAGCTCGGAAAGCGGGGCACTGCCGTCATCGACCGCCTTGATCCGCACCTCGTCGCCGTCATTCAGACGGAAAGCGCCATGAGTGACCACCCGCTCTCCCGCCTCCAGACCGGCAACAATCTCGACGACGCCCGGGACACGCGTGCCAATTTGCACGATTCGACGTTCGGCGTGCAATGTCTCCCCCGAACCGAGAATGACGAACACCGAATGTTCGCGTCCACGTGTCAGCAACGCCTCTTCCGGCACCACGTGCGCATCACGCTCTGCTCTCGCCAGCGAAAGGGTCAGCAACATGCCGGGACGCAGGCGACGTTCGGGATTCGGGATCAACGCCCGCACGCGAAAGGCTCGCGTCACCGGATCGATTTCGTTGCTCACGCTGACGACCTCTCCCCGGAAAACCTCGCCCGGGAAGGCACGACTTTGCGCTTCAATGGTCAGTCCCGGTGCAACGCTTGCAACGAACAGTTCCGGCACGGTGAAATCAAGCTTCATCACCGAATCGTCATGCAGACTCGTGACCACCGTGTCCGGCGTCAACAGTGAACCGACGGACAGGTTGCGCAGACCCACCACGCCATCGAAGGGCGCAACGATCAGACGGTCGCTTACCCGGGCTTCGGCCGCCTGTACACGCGCCAGCGCCGTGTCGTACTCGCGGCGGCGCTGATCCAGCAGCGACGCCGAGGCCGTGCCGCGTTTGGCCAGATCCTTCACGCGCTCATGCTGACGACGCGCTTCTTCCGCCGCAGCGCGTGTTTCGGCGCGCTCAGCTAGCTGCTCATGGTGATTGAGCACCACCAGCACATCCCCTTCTGAGACGCGCTGACCATCTTCAAAACGAATTTCGGCGATGGTGTCGGTAGTGGTTGCAGTCAGCCGGGCGGATTCGTTCGCACGTAGCGTGCCGAGCGCCTCAATGCGATCGGCGAGCTGCATCACACGTACCTGCGAGACGATCACTTGAAGCGTCTCGGAAAACGCCGTGGACGGCATCCCCACCACAGCCATCAGAAAGGAGAGGATCAGAAATCGTCTGAACATGGACGGAAAGTGTAAACGGTCAGTGGGGAATCGCCGCCAAGCGCGCGAGCCATGGCGCGCGTTCGGCATCCGAGACAAAGCTTGCTTCCAGGCTGTTCCGCGCAACACGGACGATCTCTGCGCGCGTCAGATCGAGCGCCCGCGCGGTAGCGAGGTAGTTTTGCGCCACGTAACCGCCGAAATACGCCGGATCATCGGAATTGATCGTCAGCTTCAAGCCCGCATCGAGCAGACGCTTGAAATTGTGCTCTTCCATCCGGTCGAAAACACGCAGCTTGACGTTGGACAGCGGACATACGGTGAGCGGCACTTGCTCACGCGCGAGACGTTCCACCAGCGCCGGATCCTCGTCGCAGCGCACGCCATGATCGATCCGCTCAGCCTTGAGCACATCCAGCGCTTCGACAATGTACGCCGGCGGTCCTTCTTCACCAGCATGGGCGACGCTGTGCAAGCCGAGCTCCCGACAACGCGCAAACAATCGTTCGAATTTCGAGGGCGGATGCCCGTGTTCGGCCGAATCGAGCCCGACGCCATGAATACGGGCGAGATGCGGCATCGCCTGTTCCAGCGTGGCGAAACCGTCCGCCTCGTCAAGATGACGCAGAAAACACAGGATCAGCCGCGTGCTCAGGCCATAGCGTGCCGCGGCCTCCTGGCAGGCGCGTTCCAGTCCGTCCAGCACGGTCTCAAACGCAACGCCACGTTCGGTGTGGGTCTGCGGATCGAAAAACAGCTCGGCGTGCACCACACCATCGGCGTGTGCGCGTTCGAAATACGCGGTCGCAAGATCGTAAAAATCCTGCTCAGTGACGAGGACCGCAGCGCCGGCGTAATACACATTGAGAAAACTTTGCAGATCGGAAAACTCATAGGCTGCGCGCACTTCCTCGACGCTCGCAAACGGCAACTTGACGCCATTGCGCCGGGCGAGCGCGAACATCAATTCAGGTTCCAGCGTTCCTTCGATGTGCAGGTGCAGTTCAGCCTTCGGCAAGGCCCGCACCCAGGCGACGAAATCCATGCATGCTCTCCATCACATAGCCGGTCGGACGTGTAAGCATATGCAACTTGCGGGGCTCTGTGGTGTTCCGATACACAATAAAAAAAACGGCGGGCCAAGCCCGCCGTTTTTTTACTCGAACATCACAAAACTCACTTCAGCACGGCCAATGCGGCTTCGTAGTTCGGTTCGTTCTTGATTTCCGGCACAAGCTCAACGTGCAAGACCTTGTTGTCTGCGTCGAGCACGATGACTGCACGCGCTGCCACACCGGCGAGCGGGCCAGAAGTAATCTCTACACCGTAATTCTTCTTGAATTCGGAACCACGCATGGTCGACAACGGAATGACGTTCTCAATCCCTTCGGCCGTGCAAAAGCGCGCAGCGGCAAACGGCAGGTCAGACGAGATCACCAGCACCACCGTATCGGAGAGCGCAGCGGCTTCTTCGTTGAACTTGCGCGCAGAAGCGCCGCACACCGGGGTGTCCAGACTCGGCACAATATTCAGAACCTTGCGCTTGCCGGCAAAGCTGTCGAGGGTGACGTCGTTCAATTTGCCGCCGACGAGCGAAAAATCAGGCGCCGTATCACCGACCTTGGGAAGGGTGCCTGCGACGTCGACGGGCTTGCCCGCGAGAGTAACCTGGCTCATGTTGATGCCTCCTATTGGATTGTGGATCAGACAGCTGCGCCGGCAAAAGCCAACGCGGCTTGTGTTCAGCGGTCAAGTGTAGCACTTCGCCCCTACCCTCATACGACGGTTAGAATGAGTTGTTTCTTCGTGCTTTTCTGGTGCCCGTCATGAATTCATTCGAACGCCATCGTCCTCGACTGTCACAGGCGTCCCGCCCGCTAACGGTCACGATTCCCGCCCGCAATGAACACGGCGAGGAAGTTCCGACCGCCATCGCGGGCGAAAACCCGCTGACGATCTACGTCGACAAGCGCGAACTGGTCACGCTGATGACGCTCGGGGCCCGGCCCGAAGCCCTCACTCTGGGATGGTTGCTCAACCAGCGCATGGTGAAAAACATCGAAGACATCCTTTCGGTGCAGGTCGATTGGGAAGTCGAAGCGGTATCCGTCACGACCCGCAACGGTCTGGATGACGCCGAGAAAAAAATGTCCACCCGCACCGTGACCACTGGTTGCGGCCAGGGCACGATGTTCGGCGATTTGATGGAAGAGATCGACTCCGTCGCGCTGCCCACCACTGCACAGTTCTCGCAAGATGCCCTCTACGCATTGCTGGCCGAAGTGCGCGCCTATGATTCGGTATATAAGGCCGCCGGAGCGGTGCACGGTTGTGCGTTGGCACAATGCACCCCCGACGGATGTGAAATACTGATGTTCGTCGAAGACGTCGGCCGTCACAACGCGGTCGACGCAATCGCCGGGCAGATGTGGCTGGACGGTATCGAGGGCGGCGACAAGGTTTTCTACACCACCGGGCGGCTCACTTCGGAGATGGTCATCAAGACCGCCCAGATGGGAATCCCGGTGCTGGTTTCACGTTCCGGTCTGACGCAAATGGGATGGGAAATTGCCAAGCGCGTCGGCATCACGATGATCGGCCGCGCCCGGGGCAAACATTATCTGCTGTTCTCCGGCATGGAGAATTTCACACGATGAGCGAAAAAATTACCGGCGTGCTGCTCGCGGGCGGGCAGGGGCGGCGCATGGGCGGCGTTGACAAAGGTCTGGTGGAACTGCGCGGTCAACCGCTGGCCACGTGGGTGATCGAGCGGCTCGCGCCGCAGGTCGATGAACTGCTGATTAACGCCAACCAGAACGCACACCGTTATGCGGCCTTTGGCCACCCGGTCTTTCCCGATGAAATCGGGGGTTTCGCCGGGCCGCTCGCCGGCTTGCAGGCGGCCTTATCACGCGCACATTATCCGTTGGTAGCCACCGCACCGTGCGATTCGCCTTTTTTGCCGAAAGACCTGGTGGTTCGGTTGCGACAGGGGCTGGAAAGCAGCGCTTCCGATCTTGCCGTGGCGAAAACCTTCGACCAGGCGCACCCCGTGTTCTGTCTGTGTCGGCGTGAGGTGTTGCCGCACCTGACGGAATTTCTTCAAGCCGGGGGGCGCAAGATTGACCGCTGGTACGAAACATTGAAGGTCGCCGAGGTTCAGTTCGACGACGAGGAAGCCGCCTTTCGCAACATCAATACGCGAAACGAGCTGGACGAATACGAATAGCGGCCCGAGACGCTCCGGCGGTGTGGTGTAGGTCCTCCTTCCCCGCCGGGGAGGCCGCTCACCCTTCCGGAAACATGTCCCAAATCTTGATCTCACCGCTATGGCCCTGCCAGTCAGCGGTCTGTTGGCGAGGCCGGACATGCTTGAAGGCTTCGTGAATGCCTTCTGCGTCCGCATGGCGCTCGACGGTCACCAACATGCCGGGCGAGTGTTCACACAGGCCTGCAGCGTATTCCGCTTCCTGCCGCGCAATCGGTAACGCCTCTTCCAGCGACGGCGCGCCGTAATGCTCCACGAAGTGCTGTGCGAGCCGTTGCACGACGCCCTCGAATTCTGCCTCGCGGATTTCGACGATACGCACCACCGTCGCCCAACCGAAGCTGTCGACGCCGAGAAAGCCGTGACGAAAAGCCTGAGCGGGTTTTCCAGTCAATTCCGCGGGATCCTCTTCGGAAAACGAAAACGCGAAAGAACCGGTTACCGCCAATTCATCTGCTTGAGCGGCTTTTTCGTACACATGGTCATCGCTGGCGTCAAAGCGGGCAACCTGCAGAAATTTCATACTGTCTCCGAAAAAAACGGGCGGCTGATTGCCAGGCCGCCCGTCTCATTCCCTCCCATCTTTCTCAGTGACTCGGCTGACGAACACCCGCCCCTGAGGCACTGGGCGTCGCACTGGAACGGTCTGCCGGCTCAGGCAGGTTGCCCTTGGCGATTTCATCCTCGTACCACAGATCATGGTGTTGCTTCGCCCAATTCACGTCGACACGCCCCGTGGCCATGCCTTCAAACGCACCTTCAGTGCCGAGTGTGCCGATGTAGACATGCCCCAGAAACAGGCCCATCCATAGAATGGCTGCAATCGAATGCACGCCCTGAGCAAACGACATGTCCGTGCGGCTTTGACCCCACAGCGGGAAGTCGAGCACAAAACCACTGACACTCACCGCAATGCCGAGTGCGAACACGCCGCCCCAGAACCATGCTTTTTCACCCCCGTTCATCTTTCCGGCGGAAGGATGTTTATCTCCGACAATCCCGCCGCCCTGTTTGAACCACACCCAATCCGTTCTGGTCGGAATGTTGTCACGCGCCCACAGCACGATCATGATCAGCAAGCCAATCGAGAACGCGGGGCCCAGGTAGTTGTGGATATTCATGGCAAGTTGGGCCCAACCGGCAAAACCCTCCTTGCCAAACACCGGAATCAGTACGGTACGCCCGAACAACAGCGACAATCCCGTGATGGCCAGCAGGATGAAAGAAATCGCCACAAACCAATGCAGAATCCGTTCATAGAGTTTCCAACGCAAGATCGTTTCGCCCGCCCGTCCATCAACCAGTTTGACGCGGCCAAAAATCACGAAAAACAGCGCGATCAGCAGCGGTACCAAAGCCAGAAACCAACCTCCGTATTTCTGTAACGGGCCCATACGAAACTGGCGCCAGTTCTCACCGGTGTTGTTGATGAAGGTGTTCGTGACATACGGACCGCTTTGGACAGTGAAGCCGGCCTGGCTTTCACGCGCCTTGCGCCACATGGTGGAACGCGGATTCTCTTCCCGGTCCCCAAAGGTGGTTTGCTGTCGGGCGGGTTCCGTCTGGGCCATCACATAACTGATCGACGGCAAGGCCACCGACAACGCGAGAATCGCCAACATGCTCCACAACATGGAGCGCCAGCGACGGCGCTGTGGAGTTGCAGTTTTTGCTTCGCTCATGACGGAAACTCCTAACGGTCGGTCATGCCAAGAAGGGCACGTTCGCGCAACGGCCCGGCGCGGCGTTCAGCCGCCTCCCGGGTCGCCGTTTCATCCTGTTCGCCCTTGTAGACACCCGGTTCGTACACAATCATGTCGCTATCGCAAGCACTCAACAGGGACATGCTGACCATCACCAGCGCGACAAACAGCGTTTTGTGCGACATCGTTCCATCCCCCAGTCTGATTGTTGGTAGCCGACTCGCGTTCATCAAGTCTCGGCGCCATACGCTGCCTGCCAGCCCCAGGTTTGCGGCCGGCCGCCGCGTCGCATGACCCGTTTACGATAGATGTCGGCAATGACGTCACCGTCCCCTGCGATCAAGGCCTTGGTCGAGCACATCTCGGCACAGAGCGGCAACTTGCCTTCAGCGATCCGGTTGGTTCCGTACTTGGTCAACTCGGCATCGGAATGGGTGTCCTCCGGGCCGCCTGCACAGAACGTACATTTGTCCATCTTTCCACGCACCCCGAAAGCGGACTCCTTGGGATATTGCGGCGCGCCGAACGGACATGCGTAAAAACAGTAACCACAGCCGATGCACAGGTCCTTGTCGTGCAGCACGATGCCGTCGGCGGTGGTGTAAAAACAGTCGACCGGACACACTGCGGCACACGGCGCATCGGTACAGTGCATACACGCCACCGAAACCGATTTCTCGCCCGGCTGGCCATCATCCATCACGATGACGCGGCGCCGGTTCACCCCCCACGGCACCTCATGCTCGTTCTTGCATGCCGTGACGCAAGCCTGACACTCGATGCAGCGCTCCGCATCACAGAGAAATTTCATGCGTGCCATTTTGGTTCCTCTCTCTATCCGTTATGCGGGCACCACACGGCAAAGCGTGGTCTTGGTTTCCTGCATCATCGTCACCGCATCGTAGCCATAGGTCGTAGCCGTATTGGTCGATTCCCCACGGACGTACGGCGCCGCACCTTCTGGATATCGCTCAAGCAGATCCTGCCCTTGGAAATGTCCCCCGAAATGGAACGGCGTAAAGACCGTGCCGCGACCCACCCGAGTGGTCACCAAGGCCTTGATCCGAATGCGGCCGCCTTCCGGGCCTTCCAGCCACACCGTACTGCCATTCTTGATGTTGGCGTCGTTGGCGTCGGCAGGATGGATCTCGACGAACATGTCCTGCTGCAGTTCCGCCAGCCACGGGTTTGAACGGGTTTCCTCTCCACCACCTTCGTATTCGACCAACCGGCCGGAGGTGTGGATCAACGGAAACTCGGTGCTGTAGTCCTTGGCCTGAACCGACTTCCAACGCGTCGGGAGACGATAGAACACCTTGCGGTCGTCGTACGACGGATAGTCGGCCACGAGGTCGTAACGCGGCGTGTACAGCGGTTCGCGGTGGATCGGAACGCCGTCCGGGAAGTTCCACACGTAGGCGCGAGCCTTGGCATTGCCAAACGGGTGACAGCCATGCTTCATCGCCACGCGCTGAATGCCGCCAGACAGGTCGGTCGTCCAGCTTCTTCCTTCGGCCTCGGCTTTTTCTTCAGCCGTCAGATCATCCCACCAGCCCAGTTGCTTGAGCATGTCCGCGGTAAATTGCGGATAGCCACCCTGGATTTCGGCACCCTTCGAATACGAATCCTCGGCGAGCAGGTTTTCGCCCTGGTAATCCGTGCCGAAAGCATTACGGAAGTTGCCCCCGCCATCCATGACATGTTTGCTGGTGTCATACAGAATGTGCGTGCCGGGGTGTTTGAGTTCCGGCTTGCCAAAGCACGGCCAGGGCAAACCGTAGGTATCCCCATCCAGCGGGCCGCCCTGCGCTTTCAGTGACTTGACATCGAAATGATGCTGATTCTGCATGTGCGCCTTGAGGCGCTCGGGACTTTGCCCGGTATACCCGATGCTCCAGGCTCCCCGGTTGATTTCGCGCAGCACCGATTCAGAAGTCGGCCGGTTGTCGACGATTTCATAGTTCTTGAACATCTCCTCCGCAAAGCCGAATTTTTTCGCGAAAAGGTACGCAATTTCGGCATCGGTCTTGTGCTCATACAGCGGCTCAATCACCCGTTCGCGCCATTGCAATGAACGGTTCGAAGCGGTGACGGAACCGCTTTGTTCGAACTGCGTTGCCGCCGGCAGCAGATAGGTGTTGTTCTTGCGTTCATGCAGCACCGCGGAAACCGTCGGATACGGGTCGGCAATCACCAGGAGCTCGAGTGCCTCGAAGGCCTTCTTCATCTCGGGGCCGCGAGTTTGCGAGTTCGGCGCGTGCCCCCAGAACATCGCAGCCCGAATGTTGTCGCTTTGTGCGATGTTGGCCTTGTCCTCGAGCACGCCATCAATCCAGCGTGACACAGGGATGCCGCTGGAGAACATCTGCTTGACCGTACCGCCTTTGCCATCATCGTATTCGCGCGAGTCGAAACGATTCTGCAGCCACTCGTAGTCCACATCCCAAACGCGCGCCCAATGCCTCCAGCCGCTTTCGTTGATCGGATAATATCCAGGCAGGTTGTCCGGGTTCGGCCCCACGTCCGTGGCACCCTGGACGTTATCGTGACCACGGAAGATATTTGCGCCGCCACCGGGCTTGCCAATGTTGCCCAGCGCCAGCTGCAGACAGTTGTACGCGCGCACATAATTGGAGCCAATCGTGTGCTGGGTGCCGCCCATGCACCAGATGAACGTCCCCGGCCGATTCTCGGCCATGGTCTTGGCAACCTCATAGAGCGCGTCACGCCCGACGCCCGTGACCCGCTCGGCCTCTTGCGGATTCCATTTCTGGACCTCTTCGCGCACGCGATCCATCCCGAACACGCGCTGACGAATATATTCCTTGTCTTCCCACTCGTTGTCGAAGACGTGCCACAGGATGCCCCAGATCAATGCCACGTCCGTGCCGGAGCGGAAACGTACATACACATCGGCATGCGCAGCGGTGCGCGTGAAGCGCGGATCCATGACGATCATCTTGGAGCCGTTTTCTTTGGCTCGCAAGATCATCTGCATGGCGACCGGGTGCGCTTCTGCGGCGTTTGAGCCGCAAAAAATCATGCACTTGGAGTTGTTTATGTCGTTATACGAGTTGGTTTGGGCGCCATAGCCCCACGTGTTGGCCACCCCCGCCACCGTGGTGGAGTGACAAATACGGGCCTGGTGGTCGCAATTGTTCGACCCCCAAAACGCTGCGAATTTACGCTGCAGGTAAGCGCCTTCATTGCTGGCCTTGGAAGATCCGGCAAACCACAATGCATCCGGCCCGGATTCCTTGCGAATCTGCAGGACTTTGTCGCCAATCTCGTCGATCGCCTGTTCCCAACTGATGCGTTCCCATTTCCCGTCGACCATCTTCATGGGATATTTGGTCCGCCGACTGCTGTGACCGTGGTTGCGCAGCGAAGCGCCCTTGGCGCAATGCGCGCCAAGGTTGATCGGGCTCTCAAACGCCGGCTCCTGACCCACCCACACGCCATTCTGGATTTCGGCAATCGTGGAACAGCCCACCGAACAGTGGCCGCACACCGTCTTGACGTACTGGATTTCGGCCTGCGGATCGATACTTCTTTGCGCGCGTGCTTTTTTCACCATCGTGCCGGGCACCATGCCCGCTACCGCAGCCCCGCCGACGGCGAGCCCCGAAGCGCGCATGAACGCTCGACGGTTGATCGTCTTGCCTAATAGACCGGCTGCCAGCGAATTCGACGCCGCAGCGTTTTTCTTGATCAGTTTCATGGTTTGCCTCCTCCCGCATGACCCCATCATGGATTTCGGTCACACAGACAATTAAAACCCTGCTTTGGCGTAGTAATTCCGGATGTGTTCGGTTTCGTGGTAACCGGTCTGCTGATCCACCACTGGCTCTTCATTGTGCGAATCGACCGCAAGCACCTGACCGGCCGTCACGGCCACCGCCACCCCACCGCCGGTAAGGGCCATCGATTTCATGAATTTGCGCCGGGACACCTGGGTTGTCTTGTCGTCGTGTTTCATCGCCGAGTCCTTTTCGTCGTCATTTGAGTCTGGAAGCGTGTGTGACCTTGTCATCACATCCTCTCTGCGTACCGGTTTCATACCAGCATCGCGTAAAATCTGCGTTCAAGTTTCAGAAAGGCGAGTCCGAGCCCCGCCACCGCGCGGTAGAACTGCGCACTTGGCGCTTTGGCGAGATCTTCGAAAAAGCGCTCCATCCAACTATCGACATGGCGTCGGAAAATATCTTTCTGCCAATCGAAATCCACGTCTTCATCGACCGTCACGCACGCCATCGTTTCGCACAATGCGCCCACGTGATCCTCGGTCTCGCTGCAATCTTCGCGCATCGCAATACCCAGCGCTTTCAGATCATCACGCAATTCAATCAACGGGCGGTCGGCAAGCATGCCCGTGAGATACCAGCACGAATACGGCGTGACCTCCCCTTGCCCAACGCCAATGAAAACGTCCTGGTATTCACGCCGCAAAGACTCATCGCGCGCGACGCGCGCGGCTTCTGCCAAGCGCTGCCACGCCAGCCCGATTTCGTCTCCAGCCGAGCCGTGGTCGACCTCAACCAGACGCTTGAGCAACTGCGCATCGGGCGGTCCCATCAACAAACTGCCGAGCAGGCTCCAAGTGCCTGCACGCAATGCCTGGATCGGATCCGCAGTGGAGGGGGTCAGAATCACCTCTTCGTTCATGGCATCAATCTCGGGGGCCGAGCCAGCGTGGCTTGGACCCGCCCTTGAGATCCTCGGCAAACATGTCGGTAACGCGGCAATCGCCGCACATCTGCAAACGGCGGAGGGCGTCTTCTGACTGGAACATATGATGGCCGGAGAGCTTTTCGGTCATGCGGTCAATCACGCTCCGGGTAGCGAACGGTTTTCCGCACTGAAGACAGCAAAACGGCGCCTCTTCGTTCAGAACGCGCGGTTTTCGGCGTTCTTCCCAATCGAACAGAAAACGCGCCTCGAGCGTGATCGCATCTTCCGGACAGGCCGTCGCACACAGACCGCATTGCACGCACAGGTCTTCAATGAAAGACAGCTTCGGCATGTCGCTGGCGTCATTGAGCGCATTCGTGGGACACACCTGAACACAGGACATGCACAAGGTACACGCCTGCTTGTCTACATGAACCTGACCAAACGGCGAACCGGTCGGCATGTCGGTCAGGCGGGGGCGGTCCGGGGCGAACTGATAGAGATGGTCGAGCGCCAGACGCAGCGTGCCGCGTTTTTCATTGAAGGTGTCGAAACTCGCCGCACGGCCAACGGCCGGCGGCTGCGTACAGGACAACGCCTCGTCGGCATCCGCCTCCGGCGCAAGCCAAACGAGTCGGGAAGCGCCGTCCATATCCATTGCGTCGAGCAAGGTATGCGCGAAGCCAATTTGCTCACGCATGGCCGCACGCACCGAGGGTGGCACAGTCGCAGTGTCGAGCAGGACGAGACGACTCGCCCCGTACGCCAGCGCAGAAAGCCAGACATCCATGCCCGCCGAACCGATTTCGGCCAGTTGCACCGGCAGCGCATTCGGCGGTAAATGATCCGCCAGGCTGCGCAAGCGCTCGAGACCGTCTTCTTCATCGTGGAAAACCAACACCGGGTTTTCTCCGCCGGCCTCAACAAAGGCCGCCAGCATGTGTTTGATGCGCGAAATCTGGTCGCGCGGGCCGGGATAGGCGTAGGTCATCGCGCCGCTCGGACATACGCTGGTACAGGGGCCCGCGCCCTGGCAGAGATACGGATCAACCTCGACGAGATCGCCGAGCGAACGAATCGCGCCGGTCGGACACACGTCCAGACAACGGGTGCACCCCGACATGCCGCTTTCGCCATGCGCGCAGAGATCAGCGTCGTAAGCGAAAAAGCGCGGTTTCTCGAACTCACCGGTCATCTCCGGAAGCTCGGCAAGCATCGCATGAAGCCGCTCTGAATCACCGGCCGGAGCATAGTAGCCAAACGGCGGCACCTCGACACGAATCGCCGGTTGGCGTCGCAAATCGAGCACCAGATCGAACCACGGCTTGTCCGGGCGCACCAATGCGGCCGGCGAAATCTCCTGCCCATCGGCGCGTTTCAGGGTGGCAACAAAACGCCCAAGGTGGCCACTGATCTCTCCTGGCTCGCCGTGCAGCACCATCACACGCGCCGTATCATCCTTCGCCGCCTGCGCTTCTTCGGACAAACTCACTGCCGGACCGGTGGGCACGATGGTGCAATGCAATCGTTCGCGCAGCATTGCGGCGCATTCAAGCGCATCCCCCTCGCCTCCGACAATCAGCAGATAGCCCACAGAGGTGTAGCCCACCAAGGAAGTCGGTACGACATCGATCGAATAGGCGGCCTGCAGCGCAGCGAGACGCGCGGCCGATTGGGGTTCGTCGGGATGAAGCACGGACGCATCGTACAGAGAGGAAAAGTCGATCATGTGGCCTCTTTGCGAGCAGTGGAGGGTGCGGCGGCGTCTTGCCCGACCGATTCGGTATCGGCACGGGGATCGACCACGCTCGAAGACGCGTGCTCTGCGTTCTTCGCGCGCGCTAAAAACTCGGTTTCGATGTCTGGCATTTTTTCACCCCGAAGCTGGGCTGCAACCCGGGATTCAAGCTCTTCGCGCGAGACATCCACTCCGCGACCGGCGAGCCGTTCATAGAGTTTCCCGGCCTCACGCACAATGGCTTGCTTGAGATCGTGCGGGACGACGTCGCCCAACGGTAGGTAGCCGTTGTAATCTTCCGCATATTCGGCGCACACGCACCACACGTTGTACTTCGGGTTGGTGAAAATCTTGTTAAGCGCCTTCATGCGTAGTGCGCTTGAGACGTTCTTTGCCATGAACATCGATACATCGGAATTCGGGGTCAGTGTTTCCAGCGCCGGCATGTCTTCGTCGGTCAGTTCTGACATGCGCTTGCCGGTGCGCGAATCGATGGGATCCGCATCCACCTCAGCCTGGCTGTCGGTTTCAAGCTGGGTGGCCGCCACTTGCGTTTCGACGGCGGCCGACTCGCTCGCCTCATCCGGGTCTTGAGCAAGCTTGCGACGTGACCAGCGCGACAGGAACGGAAGTTCTTCTTCCTTTTCAGCTGGGACGGGGCGGCGTGTTTCGGTCATACCGCATCCCCTGCCCAGTCGCCCACTTCAGCGTCGAACAGCGCCTTGCTGCGACGTTTTCCTCGAGCTTTGCCACGACGACGCGGAACGTAATGCTCAGCGACAAATGCCTCCAGCCATGCCCCCACCTCGTCCGGCATTGGCGCGGACAGCACGACATCTTCGACACTGCGGAGATTCGTTGCGTCCAGGTTCTGCGCACGGTCGAGACTGACCGTGACCTCATACGGCTCAAACCCTTTTTGCGGATCAAAACGACCGATAACGAAGACCTCGGGACGATCGCCACCGAGATTGAATGCGTAGTCGTCCGCTTGGGCCGGATGCAGGCGCAGCGAAAACCCGCGCCACAGGAACATGTCGCCCCCGGGGCCGGAACGCACCTTGACGCACGAACGCTCCGAGGCCGCGAACTGCTGGCCGACCACCACACCGCTGACCCACCATAGCAACGAATCTGCAGCGTGTTCAGGAGGCGGCGAGGCAACCATCACAGCCACCGGCAAAACGTCCTCGTGCGACCAAGTGTTCACGACGCCGTCTGACATCAACCGACCCTCCTATGCAGGATGCAACCTATGTCTACTTATAGCCCCACAGGCGCCTTCATAGCAATGGGTGAAACCCGCAGGCGCCATGAGTCGGAACACGCTGTTTCAGAAAATCCCCCTGAAACGGCTTTTCGAACCTGTTGCCACGCGCTTCGGGCAACCTGTCTGCAGTCAGCCTACAGGACCGCGCCTCCTGCCGCACGCGATTACGCGTCGATCCCATTAAAGATTCGCCCGCGCCACGCAGCGTTGCGGAAAGTCTTTTTCACACAACCAGAGAGCCGCTGGCGAGACATGCACTGCACAACGATTCACCCCGCCCCCCGGATTCATACGAATCCGGGGGGCGGGGTGTCTTCAACGTGATGGAACGGACGATCAGTCGTTGTTGATCGAAATCGTGGGGCCCGTCGCGCCGCCGCGCTGACGCAACGACAGGCGCGCCGCGAGCGTACGCGCAAGCTTGCGATAGGCTTCGGCAATCGTGCCGTCCGGTTCGGCCACAACGCTGGGTTTTCCGCTATCCGCGTGCTCCCGGATACGAATGTCGAGCGGCAGCGAGCCGAGCAGGTCGAGACCCTGTTTATCGGCCATGCGCTGGCCGCCGCCTTCGCCAAAAACATGCTCCTCGTGGCCACATTCGCTGCAATGATGCATGCCCATGTTCTCGATGATGCCAAGCACCGGCACGCCGACCTTTTCGAACATCTTGTAGCCACGGTTGGCATCGAGGAGGGCGAGATCCTGCGGGGTGGTGACAATCACCGCACCGGCCACCTTCACGCGCTGGGCCAGCGTGAGCTGGACATCGCCGGTACCCGGAGGCATGTCGACGACAAGATAGTCCAGGTCGTTCCAATCCGTACCCCGCATCAATTGCTCAAGCGCCTGGGTGGCCATCGCGCCGCGCCACACCATCGGCTCCTCTTCGTCGATCAGGAAACCCGACGACATCGCCTGCACGCCATAGTGGGTGAGCGGTTTGAAACGTTTTCCGTCAGGTGAGGACGGACGACCGGAAATGCCCAGCATCCGCGGCATGCTCGGCCCGTAGATATCGGCATCGAGCACCCCCACCCGGGCACCTTCTTCAGACAAAGCGAGCGCAATATTCACCGCCGTGGTGGATTTCCCCACGCCGCCCTTGCCAGAAGAGATCGCGATCAGGTTCCGCACGCCGGGCAAAACGGTGGGATCGTTCAAATCTGGCTGCTGCGGTTCGATTACGCTGGTGACCGTAACGTCCACTTCGCTGGCAACGTCCGCCAGCCCTTGCCGCACCCGCTCGACCAGCTCCTGCGTGATGCGTCGCACCGGGAAACCCATGCGCAGGGCGACCTGCACGCGCCCTCCGTCGATCGTGATCTGTTCAACACATCCGGCCGACACCAGATCGACGCCCAGATGCGGCTCCACGACGGAGGCAAGCGCCGCAGTGACGGCCTCACGGTTCAATTGAGACATCTTTACTCCTGCCTTGCGGGGGGACGTTTGTTTACGCACTCCACCCGCGTCTGATACGAAATTAAAGGACGGCACTTCCTTGCCGAAAACGTCCTGCCTGCGTGTTTCGTTTGCCCGTTTGGGCGCGCGCCGCATACGACGCGACTTCAGGATACAAGGCGCTCAGGATCCGGGCGCTTCGGACACATCCTGCCCCTCAGCAGACGCCAGACAATGCGCCATCACGAAATCGGCGACCTGTTCGGGCGAATTGAGATCCAACCGTGGCAGACCACCAACGTCCAACTCAGCCACATCCGTGGCAACCGCCACGATGTGCGGATCATTCATGCATAGCAGCGACTCACTCGCGCCACCACGGTAGACCTCGATCTTGTCGATCGGCTCACGCTTGAAACCTTCGACAAGCACGATGTCGCATGCGGACAGCTTACCCAGCAATGCATCCAGCGTCATTTCAGGCGCATCACGCAGTTCGTGGATCAAGGCCCAACGCCGCGCGGAGCTGACCAGCACCTCACGGCAGCCTGCATGACGATGGCGATATGAGTCCTTTCCGGGTTGATCGATATCGAACTCGTGATGTGCGTGCTTGATCAACGACACCGCCAGACCACGTCCAGCAAGCACCGCAACGACTCGTTCAATCAGCGTTGTCTTGCCACTGCCTGACCAGCCTGCGAAACCCAGCACCCGCGTACGCGCGCTCCTGCGTGACGTAGCCGTCATGCCACTTTTCCATTCCATTCAGCGAAATTCCTTTCTCCACGCCGGACGCGAGGCAAATACTCAATCCCCGCATGATACGCACTCGGCACATGCAGCGACGTCTGCAGCAAAGCGCGTCGACGCGCTTTAATTGGCCATGGCCTGCAGGCGCGCAATCCGCTCGCGCGTTTCGGGGTGGGTCGAAAACAACCCGCGCATGTTGCCGGACAACGGGTTGATGATCATCATCTGCCCGGTTTCGGGATGGCGCTCGGCGGCGCCCATGGGAATCCCCTTGGCGTACGACTCAATTTTTGCCAGCGCACTGGCCAGCGCCAGCGGATCGCCGGAAATCTCCGCGCCGCCCTTGTCCGCGCCGAATTCACGGGTGCGCGAAATCGCCATCTGAATGATCATCGCCGCCATCGGCGCGAGAATCATGATGAGAATCGCAAACAGCGGATTCGGCCGCTCCCCGCCCCGGCCGCCGAAGAACAGGCCGAACTGGGCAAGCACCGAAATCGCCCCGGCCACCGTCGCCGACATCGTTGAAATCAGAATATCGCGATGCTTCACATGCGCCAGCTCGTGCGCCATCACGCCGCGCAACTCGCGTTCAGACAGCAATTGCATGATACCTGTGGTGGCGGCCACCGCAGCGTTTTCCGGGTTGCGGCCCGTGGCAAAGGCATTGGGCTGCTGCTCGTCGATGATATAGACCTTGGGCATCGGCAGATCGGCACGTTGTGCCAGTTCGCGCACCATGTTGTACAGATAGGGCGAAGAGGTTTCGTCCACCTCGCGCGCCTTGTACATCTTGAGCACCATCTTGTCTGAGAACCAGTAGGCCCACAGGTTGGTCGCCCCGCCAAACACCAGCGCGAGCATCATGCCTTGCTGCCCGCCCAGCACCGCGCCGACCGCGCCGAACAGCGCGAGGATGCCGGCCATCAGTATCGACGTCTTGATCCAGTTTCCGTACATCAAAAGTCCTTACCGTTATGAATGAGAGATCTATCTCTTATATGAAGGGTGAAACCGACAGTTCAAGCGGTTGAGAAACATTCCCCGGCTTTCACCGGAAAGCCTCGCAGAAATTCTTCCGCCCCCATGCGTCGGCTGCCCGGACGTTGCAGTTCGGTCACGCGCACCGCGCCCTCGCCGCAGGCAATCACGACGCCGTCGGAACCCGTAGCGAGCACTTCGCCAGGGTTCCCACGCTCCGGCACGGGAACCGCACGCCATAAGGTGATCGAAGTGTCGCGCAAAACAGACCGTGCACCGGGAAACGGATCAAAGGCCCGGATGCGTCGCGCAACCTGTTCCGCCGAACCGCGCCAATCGATCACCGCCTCGGCCTTGCCGATCTTCGCGGCATATGTCACCCCCGCTTCGGGTTGAGGGGTTGGCGTCAGGGCTCCGGCTTCAAGATCGTGCAGAGCCTCGACGATCATTTCCCCTCCCAACGCGGCAAGTCGATCATGCAGCGTGGCCGTGGAATCATCCGGGTCGATCGGCACCGCGCGAGCGCACAGCATCGGCCCGGTATCGAGCCCTTCATCCATCTGCATGATGATGATTCCGGTTTGCGTATCGCCGGCTTCAATCGCACGATGAATCGGCGCCGCACCGCGCCAGCGCGGCAGCAGCGAGGCGTGGATGTTGATGCATCCCAAACGGGGGATGGCGAGCGCTTCGCGCGGCAGGATCAAACCGTAGGCGGCCACCACCAGAACATCCGGCGCACAGGCTGCCAGGGTGGCGCGCTGTTCCGGTGTACGCAGTTTTTCCGGCTGGTCGACGGCAATCCTCGCATCAAGCGCAACGCGTTTGACCGGACTGGGTGTCAGTTTCATACCACGCCCGGCCGGACGGTCGGGCTGGGTCATCACCAGAGGTACTTCAAAGCCCGCCGCGAGGATCGCACGCAAGGCTTCCGCAGCGAATACCGGCGTACCCGCAAAAGCCACTCGCAAGCCGTTTCGACTCACGCCGTGGCCCGCATGCGTTTAGCCAGTTTGTTCTTGATGCGGCTGAACTTCAATTGCGACAAACGTTCAATAAAAACCTTGCCGTCAAGGTGATCGATTTCATGCTGTATACACACCGCGAGGAGGCCGTCTGCCTCCAGCTCGAAGCGCTCTCCCTGCTCATTCAGCGCTGTTACGCGGACCTCCGCAGCGCGCACCACCCGCTCGTATACGCCGGGCACCGACAGGCAGCCTTCTTCGCATACCTGTTCGCCGGAGCGCTCGAGAATTTCGGGGTTGATCAGGACCTTCAGGTCCGTTTGATCCTCGCTCACGTCGATCACGATGACCCGTTTGTGAACATTGACCTGCGTCGCCGCCAACCCGATACCGGGCGCCTCGTACATGGTTTCCGCCATGTCTTCCACAAGCTTGCGGAGCTTGTCATCAACCACCTCGACAGGCTTCGCAATTTTGTGCAAACGCTCGTCGGGGTAACGCAAAATAGGTAGCAAAGCCATATCGATCTTGCCCAGTAACAAAATTTGTGTGCAGAATCCGTGGAGCCTCAAGAACATGCCGGTGGCGTAACCGGCACGCATCGAAGAATGAGACCTAGGAGTAGACAGCGAAAAACCGCCAAGGTTTCTTGCCTACGCCCCTCCGCCTATCACGGAACCAAGATGATCCGCATTATATTCCTTCTGCTGTGCGCCGCCGTCACCCTCAGTCCGGCTCTGGTCCTTTCCGCGCCGGCCACCCTGGCCCCGAACGCGCCCGACACCTACACCGTAAAGCGTGGTGACACGCTATGGGGCATTTCGGGACGCTTCCTCCAACAACCCTGGCGCTGGCCGGAAGTGTGGCGCGTCAACCGTGACCAGATCCGCAACCCGCATCTGATCTATCCCGGCCAAGTGATCGTACTCGATCGCAGCGGCCCGTATCTGTCGATCGGGCGTCGCATTGGCGACGGAAAACTCACTCCGAAGGTGTATTCGGAATCGCTCGACGCGGCCATTCCGAGCATCCCGATGGCCGACATCGAACCCTTCCTGACGCGTCCGCTGGTCTTCGAAGAAGAGGACATGAACGAAGCCGGAACCATCGTCGCGACCGAAAATCAGCGCGTGATCTCGGGCAACGGAGACGCCATCTTCGCCAAATCGTTGGCATCGGACGGCGACACCTGGCAAATAGTGCGCAAGGCGCAGCCGATCATTGACCCGGTCACCCAGGAAACCCTTGCCTGGGAGGCCCAGTATCTCGGTCTGGCGCGCTTGCTCAAAAAGGGCGAGCCGCCCGTCCCGGCCGACAACGAGCAAGGCAATGAACGCGTACTCGAAGTGCCTGCAACCCTGCAGATCATATCCGCCGAGGAGGAAGTCAGTCCGGGCGACCGCCTCCTGCGCAACGAAGATCCGCGCGTACTGACCTACATGCCGCATGCGCCGGAATCCGACATCGAGGGGCGTTTGATTGCACTGCATGATGGTGTGCACGAAACCGGCCGCCATCACGTGGTAACCCTCAACATCGGCGCCAACGACGGACTCGAGGTGGGCCACGTATTGGCCTTGCATCGCGAACGCGGCATCGCCACCTACGACGGTGACGGCAAAAAGGAACGTTTCGACCTGCCCGATCAACGTTACGGCGTAGCCTTCGTATTCCGCGTGTTCAACCGTGTCGCCTACGCCTTGGTGATGGACGTCGACGGCCAGGTCACCCTCGGCGATCTCGTCCGCAAACCTTGATTGAAGGCGGTGGCAACCCCTACCCAGGACTTCGAGGCATGGCTGCGACTGACGCTGGTTCCCGGCGTCGGCCCGACCGCCCAGCGCGCGCTGTTATCCGCTCTCGGCCCGCCGGATCACGTACTGGGCGCTTCCCGCACAACGCTCGCCAGCCTACTGGGTGGCAAGCATGCAGACTTGCTGCTCAAGGGCCCCGATCCCGCTCTGCTCGACAAAACATTGACCTGGCTCGAGGCGCCACACCATCACCTGGTGACCCTTGCCGATACCGATTACCCGGCACCGCTGCTCGAAATACCGGATCCACCTACTCTACTGTATCTGATCGGCCAACCCGCCGCGCTCGGTCGCCGCATGCTCGCGATTGTCGGAGCGCGTTCGGCCACCACCCCCGGCATGGTCAATGCCCAAACCTTCGCCCGCACGCTGACCGAATCCGGCCTGACCATTGTCAGCGGACTGGCGCTGGGCATTGACGCCGCCGCGCACAAGGGCGCGCTCGAAGCCGGCGGCCCGACTGTCGCGGTGATCGGCACGGGGGCCGATCGTGTCTATCCTGCTCGTCATCGCACTCTCGCGCACGAGATTGTCGCGCAGGGCGCGATTCTCAGTGAACTGCCGATCGGCACACCGCCACTCGCGGCCAATTTCCCGCGCCGCAACCGCATCATTGCCGGTCTGGCGCACGGCGTTCTGGTTGTCGAGGCGGCGCCCCAGAGCGGTTCGTTGATCACCGCGCGGCTGGCCGCCGAGAATGGGCGCGAAGTCTTGGCGATTCCCGGTTCGATTCATTCGCCCCTGTCGCGCGGTTGCCACCGTCTGATCCGCGATGGCGCAAAACTCGTCGAAACCGCCGCCGATGTGCTCGAAGAACTGCGCTGGGAGCATCCCGCAGCCCCGCAGGAAGCGAACGACCCACCCGCCGAAGAGGATCCGCAAAGCGCGCAAGTGCTCCGCGCAATGGCGTACGATCCGGTCGATATCGACACCCTCTCGGAACGTTGCGGCTTGACGGTCGATGCGCTCTACGCCATCCTGCTCGCGCTGGAACTTCGCGGTCGCATTGCCTGTCTTCCCGGTAACCGCTACCAGCGCCTTTGATTCATCACTCAGTACTCCATGTTCGACATCCTCGTCTATCTGTTCGAAAACGATCTCCACCCTGAATCCTGGACAAGCGGCGATTTACTCGCCGGCACGCTTGCCGAGGCCGGTTTTGACGATGAGGAAATTTCCGAAGCCATCGAGTGGCTGCGCGAACTGCGCGAGGTAACCACCCAACCGGCCCCCGACGCGCCGCGCACCGACTCGATGCGTTTTTATGCGACCAGCGAGCAGGCACGACTCGATGTCAGGTGTCGCGGATTTCTGGCTTTTCTCGAAACGAGCGGGGCACTCGACCCGGCCACCCGCGAACTGGTGATCGACCGCGCCTTGGCGCTCGAAGGTTTCAGCATTACCGTGCGTCGTCTCAAAATCATCGTGCTGATGGTGCTCTGGCAGAAAGACAGTTCGCTCGATATCCTGATTCTCGATGAACTGCTGGCTGCCGCGGTCGAAGACGATTGGGACACACTTCCCAACTAGATCGATGCGTGCTCTTCGCAAGAGCGCCTGGAACACGCCCTTGCATGCGTCCGGCAGGGCTGCTTATCATGCGCCGCACAGGCCTCGTTGCCGCAGCGCCCCTCTACCTTTAAATGGCAGCTTTATCGCTTCCACGGAATTCTTACGGCATGAGCAAGCAACTGATCATCGCAGAGAAACCATCTGTCGCGCAGGACATTTCCCGTGCCCTTGGCGGTTTCAAGCGCGAAAAGGACTATTTCGAGTCGGATGACTATGTCCTGACTTCCGCGATCGGCCACCTGCTCGAACTGGCCATCCCGGAGGAATTCGAAGTCAAGCGAGGGAAGTGGACATTCACACATCTTCCGGTGATCCCTCCGCATTTCACGCTGAAACCGATCCCCAAGACTCACGATCGTCTCAAACTGCTGACCCGCTTGATCAAACGTAAGGATATTGACGGACTGATCAATGCCTGCGATGCGGGACGCGAGGGGGAGTTGATTTTCAACTTCATCGTCGAACATTCGAAGACCAAAAAACCCATTCGCAGGCTGTGGTTGCAGTCGATGACGACTGCTGCGATCCGGCAAGGCTTCGAAGAACTGCGTAGCGCCAGCGACGTTGAAGGTTTGCGTCAGGCCGCGATCTGTCGCGCGGAGTCGGACTGGCTGATCGGCATCAATGGCACCCGGGCGATGACCGCCTTCAACTCCAAGAGCGGCGGCTTTCACCTAACAACAGTCGGACGCGTGCAGACGCCGACGCTCGCCATTGTGGTCGAGCGCGAAAAACGCATCCGCGCATTCAAGTCACGCGATTACTGGGAGCTCGAAGCCGATTTCGGCTGCGCCCATGGCAGCTACGCGGGACGCTGGTTCGACGAAACCTTCCGCAAATCTGCGGACGACGAACACGCCACGGCTTTTCGTCTGTGGGATGAAGCCCGCGCACAAGCAATTCATGACGAATGCGCAGGCCAACCCGGCGAGGTCAGTGAAGAATCCAAGCCCTCGACCCAGACCGCACCGTTGCTGTTCGACCTCACCAGCCTGCAACGTGAAGCCAACGGTCGTTTCGGGTTTTCCGCCCGGGCCACGCTGCAGATTGCACAAGCGCTGTACGAACGCCATAAGGTCCTGACCTATCCGCGTACTGATTCACGCGCCCTGCCAGAAGACTATCTGCCCACCGTGCGAGACGTCATCGGCGAACTGCCTGCGGATTATTCGTCGTATGCACAAGACATTCTCGGCAACGACTGGGTGCGTCCCAACAAACGCATTTTCAATAACGCCAAGATTTCCGACCACTTCGCGATCATTCCCACCGGCGCCGCACCGAAGAGTCTGTCGGAGCCGGAACAAAAGCTCTACGACCTGGTTGTGCGACGTTTCCTGGCGGTGTTTTATCCGTCCGCCGAATTCCGTATCACGACGCGCATCACGCGGGTGGCCCAACACGCCTTCAAAACCGAAGGCAAGGTGCTGGTCAAGCCAGGCTTCCTCACGGTGTATGGCAAGGAAGCCGCGGGCGACGACGGCAACCTGGTGCCGGTCGAGCAAGGCGAACGCGTCACCACCGACGAGATCGTCGTCAAGGCCTTGCAAACCAAACCGCCCGCACGCTACAACGAAGCCACCCTGCTGTCTGCGATGGAAGGCGCGGGCAAGATGGTCGACGATGAAGAGTTGCGCGCCGCAATGAGCGAACGCGGTCTGGGCACCCCGGCCACTCGCGCCCAGACCATTGAAGGCCTGATCAGCGAACACTACCTGCTCCGCGAAGGCCGCGAGCTGATCCCGACCGCCAAGGCATTTTCATTGATCACCTTGCTGACCGGCCTCGGCGTCAACGCACTGACCTCGCCAGAGCTGACCGGCGGCTGGGAGCACAAGCTCGCGCGCATGGAACGCGGCGAACTGTCGCGCGAAGACTTCATGAGCGAAATCGCCAACATGGCGCGCGACATGGTCGAAAAAGCCAAACAGTATGAATCCGACACCGTGCCGGGCGACTTCGTGACGCTCAAGACACCGTGCCCACGCTGTGGCGGCGAAGTGCGTGAAAACTACAAGAAGTTTGCCTGCCGCGCGTGTGACTGGAGCACCTGGAAAATCGTCGCCAGTCGTCAGTTCGAAATCGATGAGATCGAAACGCTTCTGAGCACTGGACGGGTCGGCCCGCTGTTGGGCTTCCGCAGCAAGATGGGACGCCCATTCAACGCCGAAATCCGCCTCAATGAGGACAAGCAACCGGAATTCGATTTCGGTCAGCCGAAAGAGGGCGAGGAAGAAGTCGCCCCCGATTTCTCTGACCAAAAATCACTCGGGCCGTGCCCGAAGTGCGGTGAAAAAGTGTTCGAACACGGCATGTCCTATGTGTGCGAGAAGGCCGTTGGACCGGAAAAGAAATGTGATTTCCGCTCCGGAAAAATCATCCTGCAACAACCGGTCGAACGCGAACAGATGGAAAAACTGCTCGCTGAAGGGAAGACCGATCTGCTCAGAGGCTTTGTTTCGGCCCGCACACGCCGCAAGTTTTCGGCTTTTCTCGCACGCGGCAAAGACGGCAAGGTCGGTTTTGAGTTCGAACCGCGAAAGCCCAAGGCCGCTGCGAAAACAGACGCCGGCGACGGAGCCAAAAAGTCGCCCAAAAAACGCACGGAAAAAGCGTGACGGAAAAGGCGTGATCCTCCGGCACACAGCCGAACGATCACGCCTCCAAAGCCAGCGCGCCACATGCGGGTAGCGCGCCAACCGAACCTCCGGCTTTCTGACCGGAGGTTTTATTTTTCCAGCAGGCTACGCAACATCCAGGCCGTTTTTTCATGTACTTGCATGCGCTGGGTCAGCAGATCGGCGCTTGGCTCATCGTTGACCTCATCGACCAACGGCAGCAAGTCGCGAGCGGTCTTGATCACCGCCTCCTGCCCCTTTACCAGGTGGCGGACCATATCCTCGGCAGAAAGTCCGCTCTCCGGTTCCGCCAGGCTGCTGAGCTTGGAGAATTCGGAATAGGTGCCGGGGGCCGGGAAGCCGAGCGAACGGATGCGCTCCGCGATTTCATCCACAGCGGCGGCGAGCTCCGTATACTGCTCCTCAAACATCAGATGCAGCGTGTTGAACATCGGCCCGGTAACGTTCCAGTGGAAGTTGTGTGTCGTCAGGTACAGCGTGTAGCTATCCGCCAGCACGCGAGACAATCCGTCCGCAATCTTGTTACGGTTTTTCTCAGTGATACCGATATCGATTTTCATGCTGCTTTCCTCCACGTTTCAGCTGGATGCAAGATCACAGGGATCCCCTGCGACCCTAAGAATATGGCGGTATTTCGCCATTTTTCAAGACTTCATGCCAGTTCTTCAGCGGTGACGGGAGTCTGCCGCCCCACTGGCTTCACCCCTGGCAGACGGGCTTCGAAAATGGCCCGACGCAACACATCGATCGCGCCGCTGCGCGGATAGGTCACGCGCCAGGCAAGTGCTACGCGACGCATCGGTTCGGGTGCGGCGAAAGGACGTGTAGCAACCAAATGGTTCTTTTCCGGCAGGGTATCTGCCGCCGAACTGGGGAGCACCGTTACGCCCAGCCCGGACGCGACCATGTGGCGAATCGTTTCCAGCGAGCTGCCTTCCAGCGCACTTTGCAAACCACCAGAGTGGCTGCATTGGGGGCATGCTTCCAGCACCTGATCCCGGAAACAGTTGCCGGTACTGAGCAACAACAGCTGTTCTTCGGCGAGCAATTCGGTATTGATTTCGCTCCGTTCGGTCCACGCATGATCGCTCGGCATCAACACCCGGAACGGTTCGTCGTAGAGCGGCTGAGCCACCACGCTCGCCTCATTGATCGGCAACGCGAGAATGACGACGTCGAGCTCTCCTTTCTTGAGCTGGTCCAGCAGAACAGACGTGAAATTTTCCCGGATCATCAATGGCATGCGCGGCGCATGCTGACGCATCAACGGAATCAGGCGAGGCAAAAGATACGGGCCGATGGTGTAGATCACCCCGGCCTTGAGCGGGCCGGTCAGCGGGTCCTTGCCCGAGGCGGCAATTTCCGGGATCTGCGCGGCTTCAAACAAGACCTTTTCGGCCTGTTCAACAATGTCGCGCCCGACCAAGGTAATCTTGACCTCTGTGGCGCTGCGTTCGAACAGTTGAACCCCCAGCTCTTCTTCGACCTTTTTCACCGCCACCGACAATGTCGGCTGGCTGACGTGACAGCTCTCCGCCGCGCGTCCGAAATGGCGTTCACGGGCAAGCGCGACGAGATAGCGCAAATCGGTTAGCGTCATAGTCAGCACTCCAGAACAGATTCAAGCAAGCATCCCGATTGACTGGGGCAATGAGAACACCTCCCAAGCATACGTCAGAATACGTCGCATCCGGTCATGCCGGGAACATTAGTGCATCGAGAACGTCTACCCGTTCGCCGTCGGATCACGCTTCATGCACCCAGCAAATCGAACACGTTTTACACTATGACTCCTTACGCGAAAGGAAACGGATTCATGAGAAACACTTCCTCCCGCGGCGTATTCGCCGTGCTCATCGCACTTTGCGCAGTTTTTGCCGTTACGGTGCCTCACACCGTTGCTGCAGAAGAACCGGCACTGGTCAAACCCAACCAGTATGGTCTGCCGGATTTCGGCGATCTGGCCGAGGCGGTTTCCCCCGCTGTCGTCAATATCAGCGTCGTACGGCATTATCAGGCCGAGTCGGGCATTCCGAATGATCCGATGTTTGATCTGTTGCGTCGTTTCGGGATGCCGATGCCGGACTTCCCGCAGGGGCCGCAAACCAGCCGCGGTGTTGGCTCGGGTTTCATTATCAGCGAAGACGGTTACGTCCTGACGAATGCTCACGTCGTCAGCGAGCGCGGCACCAACACCGAAGTCACGGTGCGCCTGATTGACCGACGGGAATTCAAGGCCAAGGTGGTTGGGGTCGATCCACGAACCGATATCGCGGTGTTGAAAATCGACACTGAAGGACTGCCCACCGTAAAGGCGGGAGATCCCGACAACACTCGGGTGGGGGAATGGGTGGTCGCCGTCGGCTCGCCATTCGGATTTGAATCCTCTGTAACGGCCGGCATCGTTTCAGCCAAAGCGCGTCGCCTGCCCAGTGAAACCTACGTCCCTTTCATCCAGACCGACGTGGCGATCAACCCCGGGAATTCGGGGGGCCCATTGTTTAACCTCGCCGGCGAAGTGATCGGCATCAATTCACAGATCTATTCCCGTTCGGGCGGCTTCATGGGCATCTCGTTCGCAATTCCAATTGACGTCGCACTGGGTGTGAAGGACCAGCTCGTCGAACACGGGCGTGTTCAACGCGGGCGTCTCGGCGTGCTGATCCAGCCCGTCGATGACGACCTCGCCGAGAACTTCGGCCTGGACAGCACGTACGGAGCACTGGTGTCACGCATTGAACCGGATTCCGCAGCGGCCAAGGCGGGCCTGCAGCCGGGCGACATCATTATTGGAGTCGATGGCAAGCGCATCGATGAATCCGTCGAGCTGCCGCGTGTGATCGGCGAAAAACGACCCGGCACGCGCGTCAAGCTCGATGTCTGGCGCAACAGTAAAAAAGTCCGCATCAGCGCTACGCTCGACGAAATACCCGAGGACGAGATGCTGGCCGCTGTTCCTGGACAGCCGCAGCCTTCCGAAGGCACCACGATTGAACAGCTCGGTCTGAAAGTGCGCCCTCTGGAGCCTGAGGAGGCCGAAGAGTTGGCGGGAGACGGAGGTCTGGTAGTCGAAAGCGTGAAAATCTCCAGCGCGGCGGAAGAAGCCGGTTTGCGCTTCGGCGATATCATCCTCGCGTTGAACAACCAGCCGGTGACCAGCATCGCCGACCTGAATCAGCTCATCGACAAAGCCGACAAGCGCTTCGCGTTGCTGATCCAACGTGGTGACGGCCGCATCTTCATGCCCATCACCCTGAAATAAGCGCTCTTCGCCCGCAGACGGTTTCAGCAACCGCCGTTTGCGGGCGAAACAGCCTTTTCAGGTCGTTTCTCCCCAACGCGGCACACCTTCACGCCTTGGCGAACCCGCGGACACGCGTGACTGAACGTTTCGCACCTCCACCCACTCACTGAGCGTTTTTCTTGCCTTTCTGAAGAGGCGCTCCGGCCGCACGCTGCGCGAGAAACGCCCGCAACATGCCTGCCGTATGCGACCGTTTGGCGCTGAAAACACTTTCCAGCGTTCCCTGCGCAACAATCTCGCCCCCGGCCTCACCGCCTTCCGGGCCAAGGTCGATCAACCAATCCGCTTCGGCCATCACGTCGAGATCGTGCTCGATCACCAGCACCGTGTGCCCCGTATCGGCGAGCCGATGCAGCACGTGGAGCAGTTTCTCAACGTCGGCCATATGCAGACCGACAGTCGGCTCGTCGAGCACGTACAGCGTGTGTTTTTCAGGCGGCAAAAGACGCCCGCCCGCTTCGATCGGCGCGCCCGCCCGACCGCGCACCTTGGACAGTTCAGTCACCAGCTTGATGCGCTGCGCCTCGCCTCCGGACAGGGTTGGACTGGGCTGACCGAGCGTCAGATACCCCAGTCCAACGTCCTGCAACAACCGTAACGGATGCGCAATCGAAGCGTGGGCAGCGAAGAATTCCACCGCCTCATCCACCGGCATCGCAAGCACCTCCGCAATCGACTTGCCGCGCCAGTGCACCGCCAGCGTCTCAGCATTGAAGCGTGCTCCGCCGCACGACTCACATGGAAGTTTCACGTCGGGCAAGAAATTCATTTCCACCGTCACCTGGCCCTGTCCCAGGCATTCGCCGCAACGTCCCCCACCCGTGTTGAACGAGAAGCGCGACGCGTTCCAGCCCCGTGTTCGAGCATCAAAGGTCTCACTGAAGAGTCGGCGGATTGCGTCCCAGAAACCGACATACGTTGCCGGACAGGAACGCGGCGTCTTGCCGATCGGCGTCTGGTCGACTTCCAACACACGCCCAACCTGCTCCCAGCCCTCGATCGCCACCGCGCCCACAACGGTTTCTGGCGAGAGGGCTACGGGGCGGGGCGCTTCAATGGTTTTCGCGCGTCGGCCACGTCGCGGCGACCCGCCCGTCGCCTGCGGCGTGCCCAGCCGACGTTGAAGGTTCGTCAGCAACACGTCACGAACCAACGAGGACTTGCCCGAACCCGACACCCCGGTAACGACGGTCAGGCAACCCAGCGGAACGCGCGCATCCACCTGTTTGAGGTTGTGCAAATTCGCCCCGCGCAGCGTGATGACGGGTTGTTCCGCCGTAAGCGCACGTCGCGCGCTCAAAGGATGCGCAGTCGGCGTACGCAGATAACGCCCGGTGGTGGAATGCGGCGCCGCCATCAGATCATCCACCCGCCCCGCAGCGGTGACCCATCCGCCGTGTACGCCGGCGCCGGGACCGAGGTCAATGACGTGGTCGGCGCGCCGGATGGTGTCTTCGTCGTGTTCGACCACAAGCAGGGTATTGCCGCGGTCACGAAGCGCTTCCAGTGTATCGAGCAACAAACGGTTGTCGCGCGGATGCAAACCGATGGTCGGCTCGTCGAGGATGTAGCACACGCCGCGCAAATTGGAGCCCAGCTGGGCGGCCAGCCGGATGCGCTGCGCCTCACCGCCGGACAACGTCGGCGCGGCACGGTCCAGCGCAAGATAGCCCAGGCCGACCTTGCGCAAAAAATCCAGGCGACCATCGATCTCGGCAATCAGATCCCGACCGATCTCTATCTCGCGTCCTGACAGTTCGATCTCGTCGAAAAAATTGGCAATTTTGTCCACCGCCAGGGATGACAGTTCATGAATGCCCAGATCACGAAAACGCACCGCACGCGCGACCGGATTCAGACGAGCCCCCTCACAGGTCGGGCAGATTTCATCGTGGACATGATCGTCCTCGGCCAGATCCAGCTCGTTGGGATCTTCAACGCGTCCCGACACCTTCAGACCGGTACCAAAACAGCTCGGACACCAGCCATGTTTGGCGTTGTACGAAAACAAGCGCGGATCCGGCTCGGTGAAACTGGCGCCGCAACCGGGGCAGGCACGCTGGGTAGAGAAGGTTGCCGGTTCGGCGCCGACGCGCCCGAGGGCGAGCACCTTGACCACCCCCTTGCCGTATTCCAGCGTTTTTTCCAGCAGCTCACGCAGACGCGTCTCCTCCGTGGCATTCACGGTCAATACGCCCACCGGCAAATCAATGGTGTGTTCCCGATAGCGATCCAGACGCGGCCATTTCGTCGTCGGCAAATATTCGCCATCCACCCGCAATTGCTCAAAACCTTTGCCCCGCGCCCATTTTGCGAGGTCGGTGTAGAGGCCTTTGCGATTGACGATCAACGGCGCAAGAAATTCCACCGCCTGACCGGAAAAATCCCGGGCGATCTGCGCCGCGATCGCATCGAAGCTTTGTGGCACAACAGGCTCTTCGCAGGCCGGACAAAACTGGGTGCCGAGCTTGACGTACAGCAAGCGCAAAAAAGGTTGGATTTCGGTCAAGGTACCGACCGTGCTCTTGCGCCCCCCGCGGCTCACCCGCTGTTCGATGGCGACGGTCGGCGGAATGCCGGTCAGCCCCTCAACGTCAGGGCGGCTCGATGGCTGGACGAACTGACGCGCGTAGGCGTTGAGGGATTCCAGATAGCGGCGTTGACCTTCACCGAAGACGATATCAAAGGCCAATGTCGATTTGCCCGAGCCGGACAGGCCGGTAATCACCGTAAACTGGTCGCGTGGAATATCGAGACTGATGTTTTTCAGGTTGTGCTCGCGCGCATGGCGAATGCCAATCACCGGAGCGGGCAGGGCGCGGTAACGCGGCGTGGCCTCCGCCGCCGGCGCACCTCCAACGGCTTCCAGCGCAACCAGATAATCGCGCAGCGCCCGACCGGTATGTGAGCGCTCCACCGCCATCACCGTTTGCGGGGTGCCCGCAGCGATCAATGCACCGCCCTCTTCGCCGCCTTCCGGACCAAGGTCGATCATCCAGTCAGCGGCAAGCAAGACGTCGAGGTTGTGTTCAATCACGACCAGCGCGTGACCGGCATCAAGCAGCTTGTCAAAGGCGTTGAGGAGGGTCGAGACGTCTTCGAAATGCAAACCTGTGGTGGGCTCGTCGAACAGGAACAGCAAACGCTCCTCGGCGCGCTTGGCGGACGCTTTTCCCGTTCGTTTGGCGGCCCGCCCGAGATGGCCCGCGAGCTTGAGACGCTGCGCCTCGCCGCCCGACAGCGTCGGCACCGGTTGGCCGAGATGCAGATAATCCAGACCAACATCCGCAAGCGGAGCGAGCGCGGTCTGCACCTCCTTTTCATCAGCGAAAAAAGCCAGCGCTTCGGAAACCGTCATGGCAAGCACTTCGGCCACCGATTTGCCTTGCCATTCGAGCGCCAGAATTTCAGGCCGGTACCGCTGGCCATCGCAATCCGGGCAACGCAGATACACGTCGGACAAAAACTGCATTTCGACGTGCTCGAAGCCTGATCCGGTACACGTCGGGCAGCGCCCGGTACCGGTATTGAAGCTGAAGGTTCCCGGCGTATAGCCACGCGACTTGGCTTCCGGCAGGGCGGCAAAACGCTTGCGGATGGCGTCCCAGGCACCCACGAAACTGACCGGCGTGGACCGCGCACTCTTGCCAATCGGTGACTGGTCGACCAGCACGACGCCGGTCAGTTGCTCCGCACCGTCGAGTGCATCGAAAGCGGTCGCTGACAGCTCGGAGGGCATGCTTTCGCCAAAATGACGCGCCAATGCCGGGTGCAGCACGTCCTGGATCAATGTCGATTTACCCGAGCCGGAGACGCCGGAGACGCATACCAGATGGCCGAGGGGAAACGCCACGTCCACCCCGCGCAGATTGTGGAGTCGCGCGCCGCGCAGGTGCAAATGCGCGCCGTCCGCACGCACCGGTCGCGACCGACGACCCGCATTGACGCGTTTTTTCCCCGCCAGATACGCGCCGGTGAGCGATCCTGGAGTGGCCGCAATCTCTGCCGGTGTGGCGTATCCGACAATCTCACCGCCGCGTTCGCCCGGCCCCGGTCCGAGGTCGAGCAGACGGTCGGCAGCGAACATGATCTGCGGGTCGTGTTCCACCACCACCAAGGTGTTCCCCGCATCGCGCAGACGTGTCATCACGCCGAGAATGCGATCGATGTCGCGCGGATGCAGGCCGATGGACGGCTCATCCAGCACGAACAGGGTATTGACGAGCGACGTGCCGAGGGCGGTCGTCAGGTTGATGCGCTGCACCTCGCCACCGGACAGCGTGCGCGACTGACGGTCAAGCGTCAGATACGCCAGCCCCACCGCGTCGAGATAATCGAGCCGGGCGCGAAGCTCTGCAAGCAACAGTTCGGCCGCCTCATCCAACGGCTTTGGCAAGTCGAGCGCGGCGATGAAGGTCCGTATCCGTGAGATCGGTTGCGCCATCAGTGCGTCAATCGACAGGTCATCGATTTTCCACAACAGTGCCTCCGGCTTGAGCCGCGCGCCGTGACACGCCGGGCATTCCGTATAGCTGCGATAACGCGACAGCAATACCCGGATGTGCATCTTGTAGGCCTTGCTCTCCAGCCAGCCGAAGAAACGGCGCACGCCATACCACTTCTTCGGCCACGAAGACCGCCAGCTCTTCCACGTCTCATCGCCCTCAAACACCCAGCGGCGCTGCTCTTCCGTCAGCTCCCGGAATGGTACGTCGAGCGGTACCTCGTATTGGGGCGCCATCATTTCCATTTCATGCTGGCATTCCTTGTAGCTTTTCGATTGCCAGCATTTCACCGCCCCCTCGCGCAAGGTTTTCGATTCATCCGGTACAACGAGGCCGAAATCCACACCGATCACACGGCCGAAACCACGACAGGTCTCACACGCACCAATGGGTGAATTGAACGAAAACAATCCCGGCGTCGGGTCGGAATAATGGATGTCGCAATCCGCGCAGTGCAGATCGCGGGAAAAGCGCCAGGTATCCGTCTCCCCCACATGCACGCTGAGATGACCCTTGCCGCGTAGCAGTGCGCTTTCAATCGCTTCCACAACCCGCGCGGGCTCGGCTCTGGAAAAGCGAAAACGATCTTGCACCACGTGCAGCACGTCATTTTCCGCACCCGATTCGCGCGCCTGGATGCGGGTATATCCTTGAGCCGAGAGCAACGTCTCAATCTCGGCTTCAGTGAAATTTTTCGGTACCGGCAGCGGAAAACTCAACACCAGACGCGGATCATCGTGCTGGGTGCGCTGCGCCAGCCGTCGCACAATGCTCTCCGGGTCATCGCGCCGCACCGGTTTGCCACAGCCCCGGCAATGCAATTTCGCGGTGCGCGCATAGAGCAGCTTGAAGTGGTCCGCCAATTCGGTCATGGTGCCCACCGTCGAGCGCGAAGAACGCACCGGATTGGTCTGGTCGATAGCAATCGCGGGTGGCACGCCTTCGATACGATCGACCTGCGGCCGATCCTGGCGGTCAAGAAACTGGCGCGCATAGGGCGAGAACGTCTCGACGTAGCGGCGCTGCCCCTCGGCATACAGGGTGTCAAACACCAACGAGGATTTTCCCGAACCCGAGACCCCGGTCACCACCGTCAACGCGTTGAGCGGAAAATCAAGCGACAGGTTACGCAAATTGTTCTGGCGCGCGCCGCGGATACGGATGGAGTCAGACATGGCTGCCAACAAGTCAGAAGTAAACCTGGATTCTATCGCTCGTGCGACGGTCTTTCGCGTACATCGGCCGACACCGCCCCGACGAAACATCCGGACATCGTTACGTCCCCGATGAAATCCTGCCTACCACAGCGCATCCAGCCCGATCGCAACGTTTGCGCGGGCTCGATGTCTTGAGTACACACCACCCTGTTCACGGAGAACTGCGATGCGTGATGATGAAAAACCGATTACCGTCTTCTACGACGGAGCATGCCCTCGCTGCGTGCGTGATCGAGAAAACTACGAACGCCTCGCAGGCGAGGCCGCACGCGAGGTCGGCTGGCTGGACATCACAGGCCGCGAAGAGACGCTTCGTGCGGAAGGCATCGACCCGGATGCTGCATTGCGTGAACTGCATGTGCGCGCACCGGACGGGCGCATCATGCGTGAGCTGGATGCGTATATTCTGTTGATGTCGCGCGTGCCGCGGCTCAAGCCGCTAGCGTGGCTGATCAGTTTGCCGGGGCTGCGCGGGGGATTTTCATGGTTGTATCGCACGCTGGTGTTGCGCCGCTTGCGGCGCTCGGGTCGGATTCGCGAATAACACGCAACGCTGAGCGGAAAAGGCTCCACGGAACCGCTTCACTTCAATCAGGCAACCACGCCCCATTTCCCTTTCCGAGCGGATCACGCCGAACTGATCACGCACACGTCTGAACGCGGACGAGGCGATCGAATCCGGCCTCAACCGGACCGGCTGTCGCACGGTGCTGCAGGACAACCGGAACGAAGCGTTTGATCAAACGCTTCGCCGATCTGCCCCGAATCGCGCCTTAGGCAAGGCCACGGAACACTGCGCACAGCGCAAAAGCCTCCAACGACAACGGGATTTTCTTGCTCTCGCAATACCGCGCGGTCAGCTTGAGCAATTCCTTGATGTCACGGCCGCTGGCTTCGTTGTACGTATCGGCAAGACGCTCAACGAGTTCATCGGACAGCTGGACGCCAAACTGTCCGGAGAGCGTTTTCCACAGACGAATGGCGGCGTCACGCGGCGGAATTTCGTATTTGATGGTGGCGATACAGCGCGACAGGATCGCGTCATCGACATCACCAATACGGTTGGTGGTCATGAACAACAGGCCATTGAAGTATTCCAGCGTGCGCAGGAATTCGGCAACAATGGCGTTGTGCTGCAAGTCATTGTCACGTTGACGGATGTACACGTCCGCCTCGTCAAGCAACATGATGGCATCCCAGCGCGAAGCGCGTTGCAACACCGTCGATAGGTTGGCTTCAACCGAGGCGGCGGTAATGCCGAGCTGACCCGAATGCACGCGGTAGAGCGGCTTTCCAACCACCTCTGAATAGACTTCGGCGGTGAGCGTTTTACCCAGACCCGGCGCACCCTGACACAAAATGATGGTGCCGCCGGATTTGCCTTCGACAATGTCGTCGGCAAACACTTCAAGATCTGATGTGAGGATGTCAATCAAATCCCGGTGCGATTCCGGCAGGACCAGCTTTTCGCGCAACTCCGGTTTGTATTCGTACGGCTCAACGTTCTGTACATGCACCCATACATGACGATGCAGCTCAAGATGAAACATGTACAGATAGCAGTGCAGCGGAATGCGGTCAAAGCCGGTCGGCACGCCCAGTTCGCGCCAGAAGGTCGTGTCGGCGGCAAGATCGAAGCTGCGTTCGAGCACGCCTTCGTCATTGACGCACTTAACCGCCGTGCTGCGTGGCAGCCGCATGAACTCGGCGTCTTGCGGACCGTTGGCGAGAAACATTGCCTGCTTGCACGAATATTGCGCTCCGAAAGCAGGCTGAAGCTCAAGGAAGCGTTTTTCATGGCGGGAATACTCCGCCTGCAAGGCTTCAGTTTCCTTGAAATATCCGCGCTCGGCGAGCAGGTCTGGGATGGTCTGCCCACGCATTTCGTAGCGGTGGATCACGATCGCGTTCGTCATGCCGCCGAAACGCTGTTCGGAATCGCCATCGGAATCGCGCAGCGCAGACCAGATGGTATTGGCCAACAATCCGATGATTACGTACGGAGCCCCTTGGTCAGGCGTCATCGCGCGCACGTAGCTGACCAACCAGGGCAGCATCACGCCATCCTGGTTACGACGGTAAAGCCAGCCGTCTTGCATATCCTTGAACAGATAGGCGACCAGCGCCGGAACAAAGACTTCGAACTCTTCGACCCCGACACCGCGCGGCTGACGCCGGATGTTCGACAGGGAGGCGACTTGCAGCCGCAACGCATGTTCTTCTTCGTCCTCGCAGAGCCCATGCAAGGTGTCAAGATCATTCTGTTCGAACAAACTGCTAGACACCAAACTGCGTCCGCGATACTTTCCGGACTCGGCCAAACGCTGGCTGAGCGGTGTATTTTCGTCGATACGTTCAAGCAGCTTATTGGCTAGCGTTTCTGGAATTTCGAAATCCATTAACCACTCCATCGGCCGGCACGCGTCGCGCGACAGCACATAAAAAACGGCCTCCGCTCAGGGAAGCCGCATCATACGAGCCGAGACTGCCGCACAGCGGCGCCTGTTCAACGGCGGACGATCCATCAACCATCCGAGCGACCATGTCCCACCGTTGCGACTGCACTAGTGTAGAGCAAGGCCGGCGGTTTTGAAACCTGTCAGGCTGCCGGGTCCACGTCTAGATCGAACAGTTCGAGCATGCGTTTCTGATAGCAACGGATCACGTTTTCCACATCCACTTCGGGATTTCGGACCCCTCGCGTCATCAGGCCGTCAAACATGGCGGCCATGATATCAATGCAGTTGTACAGTTCTTCAGTCTCTCGCTCACTGCCCAGCGCACGCAGGGTCACAACCAGGCTTTCACGCATGCGTCGGTCAGCCGCCTGCACCAGCTCCGCAACGCGTGGATTACGCGCGGCTTCCGCCAGGATTTCAAGTTTAAGCGCCACCTCGCTCGGCTCAAGCGCGCGGTGCACACCTTCCGCCACCACATCACGCAACGTTTGCGTAACATTCGCGGCATTGCGCATGCGTTCATGAAAATCCAAAATGCGAGCAACGTCCTGTTCGACGATGGCGGCGACAATTTCTTCCTTGTTCCGAAAATAGTGATACACGTGACCAGGGCTCATCCCGGCGACACGACAAATGCGCGAAATGCTCGCGCCATGAAACCCGAACTCCTGAAAACAGGCTTGCGCGGCTTCAAGTACTTGAGCACGACGAATTTCTGCTCGCGGGGAGCAGGCGGCGCTCGAAACAGAAGAAAGGCTGCGGGGCATAGACATAAAAATGCGTTGCATCGCGGGTGCGATCACTTGCTATGATGCATCAAACTAACATAGAATGAACGTTCGAACTAGAGCGCAAGATGATCATTCCGGAGCGAGCCTCCTTGTCTGACCGACAAGGAGGCTCGCCCTTTTCCTACCCTCTTCGGCAGAAACTTATGTCCTCCGTTACAAGAATAACCGCCGCCCTTGCGATGACTTTTACGTTCGGTGCGTTGCTCACGGCATGCGGCGGAGAATCTGATCAGCAAAACGAAAATGCAGCGCGTCCCGCTCCCGAAGTGGCCGTCATCACGATTCAACCTGAAAACATTCCGGTCAGCACCCAATTGCCGGGCCGCACAGCCCCCTATCTGATTGCCGAAATCCGCCCCCAGGTAGGCGGCATCATCGAGAAACGGGCTTTCATCGAGGGCACCGAGGTGCAGCAGGGCGAATTGCTCTATCAGATCAATCCTGAAACCTATGCCGCCGAGGTGGAGAGCGCACGCGCCGCGTTGGCACGCGCCGAAGCCAGTGTCGAAGCCGCTCGGGTGCGTGCAGCGCGACATGAGGAACTGGCAAAAATCAAAGCCGTCAGCACCCAGGCGCGCGACGACATGGCCACTGCGTACAAAGAAGCCCAGGCAGAAGTGGCCTCCAGCCGCGCCGCGCTCACACGCGCCGAGATCAATCTCAAATACACCAAGGTCACCTCTCCGATCGATGGCCGCATCGGACGATCCACGGTCACACCCGGCGCCCTGGTCACCGCGAATCAGGCCGAGGCATTGGCCACCGTGCAACAACTGGATCCCATTTACGTTGATCTGACGCAATCCGGCACTGAATTGATGCATTTGCGCCGTGCCGCAGAAGAAGGCCGCATTCAACGCAACACGGAAGGGCAATTGCCGGTCCGGCTGCTTTTCGAAGACGGCACCGAATACGCGCACGAAGGTTTGCTCGCGTTCTCCGAAGTCACCGTCGATCAAGATACCGGCACCGTAACGTTGCGCGCGGTATTCCCCAATCCGCAACAACGTTTGTTGCCCGGCATGTATGTGCGGGCCCACATCGATCAGGGCATATCCGAAAATGCGATCAGCCTGCCGCACGCGGCCGTCAGTCGCAATCCGCGCGGCACGCCACTGGCAATGGTGGTCAACTCGGAAAACACCATTGAGGCTCGCCCGCTCGAGCTTCAGCGCGCCACCGGCACTTCATGGATCGTCACCAACGGCCTCAATCCCGGCGATCGCGTGGTGATCGAAGGTCTGCAACACATCGCACCGGGCGAGAAAGTACGCATCGCCGATGCCGAAACTCCGGATGCTGACACGCCGCACTGAGAAGGCTCTCCCCAATGGCTAATTTCTTCATCAATCGACCCATCTTCGCGTGGGTCATTGCAATCGTCATCATGCTGGCAGGATCGCTTTCGATCATGAATCTGCCGGTGTCCCAGTATCCGCCGATTGCTCCGCCGGCCATCGCGATCAACGCGACCTACCCGGGCGCTTCAGCGCAGACCGTTGAAGATTCGGTGACCCAGGTCATTGAGCAGCAGCTGACCGGCCTGGACGGGTTGTTGTACTTCAACTCGACCAGTGATTCTTTTGGCAGCACCTCGATCACACTGACGTTCAGCCCCGACACAGATCCTGACATCGCTCAGGTACAGGTGCAGAACAAACTTCAACTGGCCATGCCCAGGCTGCCACTGGAGGTGCAGGAACAAGGGGTCCGGGTCGCCAAATCGGCACGCAACTTTCTGATGGTGATTGGTTTCGTCTCCTCGGACGGAGCCCAAGACGCCACCGACCTGGCCGACTTCCTCGCTTCCAGCGTGCAGGATCCGCTCTCGCGCGTAACCGGCGTCGGTGAAGTGCAGGTGTTCGGCTCGCAGTACGCGATGCGCGTGTGGCTCGATCCGGACAAGCTCATCGATTTTCATCTCAGTGCGAACGACGTGCGCCAGGCGATTGAAGCCCAGAACGCCCAAGTGACCGCCGGCCAGCTGGGCGGTACGCCCGCCCTTCCGGGCCAAGGCTTCTCCGCGACCATCACCGCGCAAAGCCTGCTGCAAACCGCCGAACAATTCGAAAACATCTTGCTGCGCTCCAGTACGGGGGGCGGCGAAGTACGTCTGCGCGATGTCGCAAAGGTCGAGATCGGCGCCGAAAACTACGGCACGCTCGCGCGCTACAACGGTCAGCCAGCGGCCGGTATCGGCATCCGCCTGGCCTCCGATGCAAACGCCCTCGAAACCGCCCAGGCGGTGCGCGACCGCGTTGAGGAGCTCTCTGCGATTTTCCCCGCCGGGGTCGAAGCGGTAGTGCCGTACGACACTTCACCGTTCGTCAGGGTCTCGATCGAGAAAGTGGTCTACACCATGCTCGAAGCCATCGTGCTGGTGTTCCTGGTGATGTTCCTGTTCTTGCAGAACATCCGCGCAACACTGATCCCGACCTTTGCCATTCCGGTGGTACTGCTGGGCACTTTCGGCATCATGGCGGCCTTCGGTTTCTCGATCAACATGCTGACGATGTTCGGCATGGTGCTGTCCATTGGCCTGCTGGTGGACGACGCAATCGTTGTAGTCGAGAACGTCGAACGGATCATGGTCGAAGAAGGTCTCTCGCCCAAGGAAGCGGCGAAAAAATCCATGAGCCAGATTACTGGTGCGCTGGTCGGGATCGGCCTGGTGCTGTCGGCCGTATTTGTGCCGATGGCCTTTTTCGGCGGCTCCACCGGCGTCATCTACCGTCAGTTTTCGATCACCATCGTCTCGGCGATGGGTCTGTCGGTGCTGGTGGCGATCATATTCACGCCGGCGCTGTGCGCCACCATGCTGAAGCAGGTCGAAAAGGGCCACAGCCATGCTGAAGGAAGCTGGTTCGCGGGCTTTTTCCGCTGGTTCAACGGCATGTTCGACCGCAATCAGAAACGTTACGTCTCATCGGTCGAGCACATCCTGCGCCGCAGCGGACGTTTCATGCTGATTTATCTGGTGATTTGCGGCGTCATCGTACTGATGTTCATGCGGATGCCCACCTCCTTCCTGCCGGAAGAAGACCAGGGCGTGATGTTCAACCAGATCACTCTGCCGGCGGGTGCCACGCAGGAACGCACGCTTGAAGTGCTGGAAAAGGTTGAAAACCACTTTCTCGAAAACGAAGCCGACACCGTGGAATCCATTTTCACCGTGGCGGGCTTCAGTTTCTCCGGCCGTGGGCAGAACATGGGGATCGGCTTCATCAACCTCAAGCCATGGGAAGAGCGCACCCAGGCCGGCATGCAGGTCAAGGAAGTCGCTGCGCGCGCAATGGGCGCGTTCTCTCAAATTCGTGAGGCGATGGTGTTCGCTTTCGTCCCCCCGGCGGTGCTTGAACTGGGCACCTCGGGCGGTTTCACCGTTCAGCTTCAGGATCTCGCCGGTCACGGCCACGCAGCCCTGACCGATGCCCGCAATCAGTTCCTCGGCATGGCAGCGGAAGATCCGCGACTCACCAACGTGCGCCCCAACGGCATGGAAGATACGCCGGAATTCCGTCTCGATATCGATCATGCACGCGCGGGCGCACTCGGTGTATCAATTGCCGATATCAACAGCACCTTGTCCTCCGCCTGGGGCGGCACCTACGTGAACGACTTCCTCGATCGAGGCCGAATCAAACGCGTCTACATCCAGGGGGAAGCTGAGGCACGCATGCTGCCGGAGGATTTCGACAAATGGTATGTGCGGAACAACCAGGGCGAGATGGTGCCGTTCTCAGCCTTCGCTTCAACGCATTGGGGCTATGGTCCTCCGCGCCTCGAACGCTTCAACGGCCAATCCTCGATTGAATTGCAGGGCGAGGCGGCACCCGGACTGTCGTCCGGCGAAGCCATGCAGGCCGTAGAAGAGATCATGGCCCGGTTGCCGGGCGGATTCGGCCATTCCTGGAGCGGCACCTCCTACGAGGAGCGTCAGTCCGGCGCGCAGGCGCCCGCGCTGTTCGCGCTGTCGATCCTGATCGTGTTCTTGTGTCTCGCTGCGCTGTACGAGAGCTGGTCCATTCCGTTTGCGGTCATGCTCGTCGTGCCGCTCGGCGTCATCGGCGCGCTCATGGCGGCCACCGGTCGGGGAATGTCGAACGACATCTACGTCCAGGTCGGCTTGCTGGCCATTATTGGTCTGTCGTCGAAAAACGCCATTCTGATTGTCGAGTTCGCCAAGAACCTGATGGAAGAAGGGCACGACATGTTCGATGCCACGCTGACCGCCGCCAAGATGCGGCTCCGCCCGATCCTGATGACTTCGCTGGCGTTCGGTCTGGGCGTCGTACCGCTGGCGATCGCCACCGGGGCCGGTGCGGGCAGCCAGAACGCCATCGGCACCAGCGTATTCGGCGGCACCTTCACGGCCACCGTGCTCGGCATCTTCTTCATCCCGCTGTTCTACGTAACCATCCTGCGCATCTTTGGCCCTCCGAAGTCCCGCCGCGATGACGCGTCGACTCCGGAAACCTCTCCGCAGGAGAACCGCTGATCATGAAAGCGCCTGTATTGTCACTTTTTGCTGCGTTGGTGCTCTCCGGCTGCGCAAGCCTTGCGCCAGATCATGAACGTCCGGTCGCGCCCGTACCCGACGAGTGGGGCGAGCTCACCGCATCTGACGATGCGGTGACTCCAGCCGATGAAATCAACTGGCAGAGCTTCTTCACCGAGCCGAAGCTGGTTGCTGTCATCGACCAGGCACTGGACAACAACCGCGATCTGCGCGTGGCCATGCTCAATGTCGAACGCACCCGCGAGCAATATCGCATTCAGCGCGGGGAAGTGTTCCCGGCTCTTGACGTCGGTGTGGGCCAGAACGCCCAGCGAATCCCCGCCGAACTGTCGCAGAACAATGAATCGACGGTGATGCGCCAGTACTCCGCGGATCTCGGCGTCGGTTGGGAGCTGGATCTTTTCGGTCGTATCCGCAACCTCAGCGATGCGGCACTGGCAGAGTTTTTCGCCTCGCAAGAAAATCAGCGGGCGGCGCAAATCAGCCTCGTTTCCGAAGTGGCCACTCTCTGGCTCACGCTCGGCGCGGATCGCGAATTACTGGCCATCGCACAGCAAACCCACGAGGCGCAGCGCCAAAGTCACGAACTCACGCAAGGCAGCTTCGACCTGGGGATGGCTTCGGCACTTGAACTGAATCAGGTCCGCAGCAGTCTGGAACGTGCGCGCGCGGACGTGGCGCATTTTTCCGCCTTGGTGGAGCAGGGCCATAACGCTCTCGAACAAATCGTCGGTGCCCCGGTTGCGGAAGAGCTGTTGCCGGAAGGGTTGACCAAACAGGTCACGCTGGAGCAGTTGCCGGCGGGCGTGCCATCCGTGGTACTCGTACGCCGACCCGACATTCTCGCCGCGGAGCACCGACTGCGCGCCGCCAACGCCAATATCGGTGCGGCACGCGCAGCCATGTTCCCGCGCATTTCCCTGACCTCCTCCATCGGCACCGCCAGCTCCAGCCTGTCGGGCCTGTTTGAATCCGGTTCGCGCACCTGGACCTTCATGCCACAAGTGTCGCTGCCCATCTTCCAGGGCGGTTCGTTGCTGGCCGGCTTGCGCACCAGCCAGGTCGATCGCGAAATCGCCGTCGCGGAATACGAGAAAGCCATTCAGGCGGCCTTCCGGGAGGTCGCCGACGTACTCGCCGAACGCGCCACGCTGGCCGAACGTCTGGACGCCTTGCGCGAACTGGTCGCGGCCAGCTCGGAAAGCCACCGCTTGTCCGAAGCGCGCTACCACAACGGCATCGATTCGTACCTGGGAGTGCTCGACGCTCAGCGGCAGTTGTACTCGGCCCAACAGGAACTGGTGAACGTGGAGCTGATTGAGACGACGAGTCTGGTCACGCTCTACAAAGCGCTGGGGGGCGGATGGAAATAACCTCCATCAGCGAAACATCCAAAAAGGATGCTGCGGCGTCCTTTTTTTGATCTCACCGTTCACAACCGCCGCAACTTGAGTTGTCCGGGCTCGGCAAACCACGTCCCATCCAGACGTTTCGTCACCTCCGACAAACGTTTTTCATCCCGCTGTCTTTGATACGTCTGTTGCAGACCGAAAAGCGCCCAGCCGTTGTTGGGTGCCTGTTCGAGCGCGGCATTGAAATTACGTTCGGCGCCCGCGAAATCTCCCATACGTAATTGCACGGCACCAAGCGATTGGCGCACCGGGTAATACCAGTAGGGCGGCTCCATGTAAGCCATGCCCTCCTGCAATGCAATGGCGGCACGATAATGCTCTGCGGCGGCCGGAAGATCGTCGCGCGCATCGGCCAACCGGGCCTCGGCAACCTTCTGCGCAATCCGCAGAATGTCGCTTGCCGGCACGCCCCAGGCTTCGATTTCTTGCAGCTGCGCATGTTGGGAAAGGGCCTCGATACGCGCGGCTTCGCGTGCGCCTGCGCGTAACTCATTGCGGGCGGCATACGCCACTGCACGGGCGTAATGCCACATCGCTTTCACCAGCACGAATTCATCGCCTGGATCACGCAGACTCAGGATCTTGTCCGAGGTGGCAAACTGGGCATGCGTGAAATACGGCGCGGCCTTGACCGGTTGCAACACCGCCGCCACGCGCACAAGGGCCGGATCGAGGACGCGATCGAGCTTGTCCGCCGCCGCCATCGCGCTTTTTCCGTCCCCCGCCATCTGCGCCGCGGCCATCATGAAATGCAAATTGTGCGGATAGTATCCGTTGCGATAGAACGGATCGCTGGGAGAGCGTTCGAAATAACGTTCATCTGCCGCAACCGCATCAATATTGGCATCCAGCGCCTCGCGATATTTTCCGATACGGTAATAAATATGCGAGGGCATATGCACCAGATGTCCGGCTTCCGGTGCCAGCGCGGCAAGTCGGCGAGCGTGCGGCAAGGCGCGCTCCGGCGTATTCGAGGCTTCGACCGCATGGATATAGAAGTGGATTGCGCCAGCATGTTCCGGATCGCGTTCGAGTACCCGTTCCAGCACCTCAATCGCTTCGCCCATCCGGCCTCTGGGCGTTTCCCGGTCAGCCTCCCAATACGCCCACGGCGACACATTCATCACCGATTCGGCGTACAGCACCTGGATGTCATCATCTTTGGGGAAACGTCCGGCCACTTCCGCCATGCTCTGCGCCCAGGCAATATCCAGCGCCTTGCGGTTGACCGGATCACGGTCCGTATACCGCATGCGCAGCGCCTCAATCAGCGCCTGTTCGCGCTCGGAGGCCGTATCGGCCAGCGCCATTGCGCTGCGTAAGGCGAGCATGGCCGGCTCGACCGCTGCGGCGTCCATCGGGCTGTTGATATTGGGTCCCAGCACGAAGGCTTCCCCCCACCAGCACATCGCGCATTCCGGATCGAGACGTTGCGCCTGGCGAAAGGCGCGCCGCGCTTCGGCGTGGTTGAAGGCATACGCCAGCCGCAACCCCTGATCGAAAAAACGTTGCGCCATCGCAGAACGCGTGGTGATCTCCATCGAGGCGTTGCCCAGGCCCGCCAACAGCGGCGGCGGGGGCAATTCGTCACGCAACAGGGAACGGGCGACAATGGTTTGGGCGGTGAAGGGTTGCGTGCCCGATTTGGCCGGCTGACCGGGAATGCAAATGTCGTTCGGAAACGGCACGGAAGCGGAAGGCTGCACACCATCATCGGTGACGCAGGCGGCAAGGCCGACCGCAACAAGACTCAGACTCAGGATGCGAACGCGCATGGCACGCCCCCTTGAACAGATGTGAGACGAAAGATATATCCGACCGCCGAGCGCTGTTCGCACACTCCCCGCGCGAAACCGGGACACCGAACGTACCGTGACAGTTTCCCGCGCTCAGTCGCTCGCATTTTCTCAAACGCAAACGTTTCGGTCGCGAGACAGATTTTCCTCGGATTGCACTTCAAGCCTGCCCGGTGAGTTGAGCGTACAACAACGGCAAGCGCGCGGTCAGGTCTTCCGGCCGGCGCAGCACGGTATAGCCGTTTACGCCGAAAAGATGCGGCAAATAATTCGAGCCTTCCCGGTCAATCGTGATGCAGAACGGTTTGATGCGCTTTTTGCGCGCTTCGATGACCGCCATGCGGGTGTCCTCGATGCCGTATCGCTCTTCGTAATAGTCGATATCGTGCGGCTTGCCGTCGGTCAGAATCAATAGCACACGCAGCGACGTGTCTTGCCGCTCAAGGATACGCGTAGCGTGACGCAAAGCTGGGCCGATGCGTGTGTAAAAACCCGGCTTCAGACCGGCCACCCGACCCCGCGCGTCGTCGTCCCACGGCGTGTTGAATTCTTTCAAGCGATGAAAGCGCACCTGCGCGCGGGTTTGCGATGAAAAGCCGTACAGACCGAAACGGTCGCCCGTGGCGGTAAGCGCCTCGGAAAACAGCATCAGGCTGTCCCGGATGACGTCGATCACGCATTGCGCGGGCGACACACGCGCTTCGGTCGACAACGAAAGATCCGCCAACACCATGCACGACAGGTCGCGTTCGCGGTGGCGCTGATCGAGGTACAGGTTCTGTTCGCGGTCGAGACTGCCCGCCAGTCGATCCGTGTGCAGTCGCACGTAAGCGTCGAGATCCGGTTCGGCCCCATCCGGCTGGCCGCGTAGCCACTGACGCTGCGGCACCAACGCAGCAAACTGGTGACGCAAACGCATCGCGTGTTTGCGCAAGCGCGCGGGCAGGGGCTCGCCCCCGCTGCTGCGCCCGATGAATTCCTGCACCAGGCAATGACCCGGCAACAGAATGCGTTTGCGGTAATCCCATTCATCGGCCGGCACCCCATCTCCCAGCAGCAGGTCTTCGGATGAGGGGTCGGCGCTTTCGACGTCGAAACGCACCCGCGCGCCAACGCTCGTGCCTTCAGCGCCAGGCATCGGCGGCGAGGCCGCTTCGTCTTCGTCCTTGCGGTTGTCACTCACGACGCGGATGAACTCGGCCATGGCCGCCGGCCTGTTCATTTTTACGGTGTGCGTGATACCCGACGTTTTACGTCGCTGCGCCTCCTCTCTGTCTTCATCCATCGCGCGCAGACGCACGACACGCGGCCCACCGGAGGTGCGGCGTGGCGGTGGAGAGAGATGCAGCGTTTCCGGCGCAGGAACAGCCGCCAGCAAACGCGTATAGCGCGTCACATAACCGGGATGCCGGGCGAGCATTTCGGTGATCGCTGTCTGGTTCGCAGCGGCCCATTCCTCCAGTGTTTCAGGCTCGACGAAATACACGGCCAGCGCGACCCACCACAAATACAATTCGCGGTTGAGCCGGGTGTCATCACACACGTCCATCCATTGCGGCAGACACAGCGTGTCACCGTCCATCCACGCCCCGAGTTCCGGCTGGCCGCCCACCACGCGCAGCAGCGGATCTCGACTGAGCGCGCGCAACAACGTTGCGCTGGTGCGCTCAATTTCGCGTAACAGGGTGGCGTTGGGATGCAGATCGGTGACAGTGCCAGCCATGACGCATCAACCGAATTCGCCGCGGATCACCTCGAGCAGAGCTGCGGCGACCTCCTCGTCGTCGGTCAGCGCCTCGATGAGCACCGCAGTGCACGCTTCGATCGGATCCATGCCGTCATGAATCAGGCGCGCGGCATACACCAGCAGACGGGTGGAGGCGACTTCTTCCAGATCGACATTTTTCAGGCTACGAATTTGCGCCCCGATGGTCACGAGCTTCGTGGCGAGGGCTGCATCGCAGCCGGTCTCGCCGCGCACAATGCCCGCCTCGGCTTCGGCCGGCGGGAAATCAAATCGCAGACTGACAAAACGCTGGCGCGTTGAGGGCTTCATGCCCTTGAGAAAGTTCTGGTAGCCGGGGTTATAGGACACCACCAACATGAAGGACGGCGGCGCCTGCAACATTTCACCGGTACGGTCGATCGGCAGCACGCGACGATCGTCGGCCAGCGGGTGCAGCACGACGGTGGTGTCTTTGCGCGCTTCGACCACCTCGTCCAGATAGCAAATGCCACCTTCGCGCACCGCGCGCGTGAGCGGGCCGTCATTCCAGTAGGTTTCGCCCTCGCCAATCAGGTGTCGACCGACGAGATCCGCGGCGGTCAGATCGTCATGACAGGCGATGGTGTAGAGCGGCAGATTCAAACGTGCGGCCATATGGCCGACAAAACGTGTCTTGCCGACACCGGTCGGTCCCTTGATCAACAACGGCAGGTGATTTTTCCATGCGCGCTCGAAGAGCTCAATTTCGTTGCCGACCGGTTCGTAATAGGGGATTTTCGGATTGGTACTGGTCATCACTGATTCATTCCTTGTGGCGACGGAGGATAGCATGCGGCATGATTGCCTACTTATGCAGGCCTTTATTGTCAGGACACCCATGCGTTACAACACCAATCGAATCCTCCACCCAGGCGAAAAAATCGTTTTCACGACTCGCCGGCACCCGCTGATTTTCATCAAACCGTTGATCCTGATCGGCGCACTCGTCCTCGCTATTAACCTCGTGCCGGAAAGCTGGCAAATCTACATCAGCGCAGGCCTGATCGGTTTTGGTCTGCCCTATGCGCTCGTGGTGGCCGCATCCTACATTTTCGGCGGCGTGTCGGTGACCAACCAACGCCTGTTGCTGCGCACCGGCCTGCTGCGTAATCAGCAGGATCAGGTCTTGCTGCACAAGATCCTCTCCACCGCCACGGAAGGCTCCACGTTGCGGCTGGAAATTGCCGGCGGCCTCCAACGCAGCATTTACTTCGTGCGTGACGCCGCGGCATTGTGCAGCGCGGTTGATGAGGAACGCGCGCAACTCGAGCAAATCTGATGCCCCGCGCTGAAAACAACGAATTCTTCTACGATTCGAATCATTCAGCGCGGGGCAAAACGAACGTTGTCAGCGTAGCGGTCTGGCGTTTCTTGAACCACGCAATGAAATCCTCATACCGCACTGCGCGGGCTCTTATTCCAGCCAACGCACAAATTTCCGTCATTGTGCGTCCGGGTTTGCGCCACAGCACACCTCAGCAACACAATGACGGTTTGTCGCATCATTCGGAGAAATACGCATGAAGACTGTCACGCTGCCTTCAGGCCGGATCGTTCCGGCGCTCGGTCAAGGCACCTGGCGGATGGGCGAGATCCCGTCGCTTCGCAAGGAAGAAGCCGAATCCTTACAGCTTGGCATGGATCTGGGCATGACCTTGATCGACACCGCCGAGATGTATGGCGACGGTGAAGCGGAGGAATTGATTGGCGAAGCGCTCGGTCACCGTCGTAACGAAGCCTTCATCGTCAGCAAGGTGTATCCATTCAACGCCAGCCGGCGCGGTGTGGTCGAGGCCTGTGAACGGAGTCTGCAACGCCTGAAAACCGATCGGATCGACCTGTATTTGCTGCATTGGCCCGGCTCCGTGCCGCTCGACGAAACCTTTGAAGCCTTCCAGGCCCTGAAAAGTGTCGGCAAGATTCTCGACTATGGGGTGAGCAATTTCGACACCAACGGGATGAAGCGTTGCGTCGCGGCCAACGGCGGCGATCAGCTTGCGACCAACCAGATTCTGTACAACCTCGTGCGACGAGGCGTCGAATGGGATCTGCTGCCGTGGCAACATCAACAAGGCATTCCGGCGATGGCGTATTCACCCATCGAGCATTCACCCAACGAGCAGTTCGGCTTTCTTGATGATCCAACGCTGGAAGCGGTGGCGGTTCGCTACAACGCAAGCCCGGCGCAAATTGCCATCGCCTGGTTGTTGCATCAGCAGGACGTGATCGTGATCCCGAAAGCCGGTCGTCCCGAGCATGTGCGCGAAAACCGCGCGGCGGCCGACATTGAGCTCACCTCGCAAGACTTTGCCGAGCTCGACGAAGCGTTCCCGCCCCCGTCCGGCCCGATGCCACTCGACATCCGCTGACAGCTTCGGCCCTCACCAACCGCCCTCGTTCTTCCAGATAACGGCCGGGGGTGGGGGCCAGGCCGTGCAGGGCGCATGTACACGAGGCCTTTCCGGAACGATCGCTTCTTCTTGGCGCTTCGCTGGAAAACCGTATCGTTTCTGCACGTGTTTTCATGTTGTTACCGAGGCCCGGAATGTTCATGCCAATAATGAACGCCAAAATCATGATCCGGGAGCGTGTTCCATGAAACAGGCCAAAAGTTTGTTTTCGATGCTGCTGATCGTTTGTTTCTTCAGTGTCACGATGGTTGAAACGGCGATGGCCACTTTGATTTCCACGGAAGAAGTGGCGCGTACAGCCGCGGTCGAACGGGGTGATTCGCCGCACGAAAAACTCAACGAGATGTTTGCCCGCGCAGAGGTTCAAGCCAAGCTTGAAAAGCTTGGTGTGAACGCGGCAGATGCCGAGGAGCGCATTGCCGCGCTGACCGACGAAGAAGCCGCAACGTATGTCAGCCAGATCGAAAGCGCGCCGGCCGGGGGCATCATCGGCGCGATTCTGGTGGTGTTTTTCGTCCTGCTGCTCACCGATATTCTTGGTTTGACGAAGGTGTTCCCCTTCACGCGCTCATTGCGATAAATGGATCTTTCAAAGCGCCTCCGGTATACCCGCCGGCGCTTTATTTTCGCCAGCGGCAGCGTAGGCATCTTCGCGCTCAGCGGATGCGCGATCCAATCCGGTCGCCTGCGCACTCACGCGCCGAACGATGTGCCTCGTCGGGTCGAACTCACCGACACCCCGTTTTTTCCCGACGAGGCGTATTACTGCGGTCCCGCAGCCCTCGCTACGGTGCTGACTGCGGCCGGATTCGCCACCCGGCCGGAGAAGGTTTCCGATCAGGTATTCGTCCCTGAACGCAAAGGCTCACTGCAGATCGAGATGCTCGCTGCGGCCCGTCGCGGCGGTGCCGTGGCAACCGTGCTTCCGGGTGAGCTCGAAACCTTGATACGCGAACTCGCCGGCGGAAATCCGATTGTCGTCTTGCAAAACCTGGGCTTGTCGTGGGCGCCTTCGTGGCATTATGCGGTGCTCGTTGGCTATGATCTTGATGCGGAGGCGTTCTTTCTGCGCTCAGGGCCGATGAAGCGCCAAGAGCTTTCGTTTCGCACCTTTGAGCACACCTGGAAACGCAGCAATCACTGGGCTTTTGTCGCCCTCCCGCCCGATCAACTGCCCGTCACCGCGCGCGAAGTGGACGTCACCCGGGCGCTGGTCGCCTTCGAGCGCAGCGCCGCTCCGGAAATTGCGGCCCACGCCTACGCTACCGCGCTCGACCGCTGGCCGGACAACCTGGTGCTGGGCATGGGGCTGGGTAACAGCCTGCATGCAGCCGGCGATCTGGCGGGCTCTGAAGCCGCGTTCAAAGCCGCCACGCGCCATGATTCCGCCGCCGCATGGAACAATCTGGCGCTGGTGCGGTTGCAGCGCGGCCGTCACAACGCAGCGCTCGAGGCGGCGCTTCGCGCCCATGCACTCGATCCTTCTGACGAGAACATCCGCGCAACCTTGCGTAGAATCGAAAACGAACACCGCACCTGAATCTTACCGACGGAGGCCCGGCGGCGAAGATGAACGAAGCACAGCCACATACCCCGCTCGATTGGATACGCGCATTCGCATTGCGCAGCGGATTGATGGCGCTGCTGTGGTGGCTGCTGACGGATGGCGAGGGAGGTTGGTACGTGGGCGTGCCGTCCGTATCCGTCGCCACTCTCGCCAGCTTGTGGCTGACGCCGCCGGCGCATCATGGCCTGAATGTTCTCCGCCTTCCGCGTTTTGCCTGCTATTTCATTTTCCAGTCGTTACGCGCGGGCTGGGACGTTGCCTGCCGCACCCTCAATCCGGCATTACCGCTTGATCCGGAAATACTCGAATTTGATCTGAATCTTCCCCCTGGCGCCCCGCGCTGGTGGCTGATGATCGTCGCCAACCTGTTGCCGGGCACGCTCAGCGCACACCTCAATGGCAACCGTCTGGAATTGCATTGTCTGGACCGCACTCAGGAAATCGAGCGCGATCTACGCGCCACCGAGCGGCACATCTCGGCACTGTTCGCAGACACGAGGCAAACGGAATGAACGACGTGTTTGCGATCATTGTCGGCGTACTGTTGCTCACTCTGGTGCTCGGTCTGGTTCGTGTCTGGCGCGGCCCCAACGTCGCGGACCGCATGCTCGCGGCACAGCTCTTCGGCAGCACCGGCGTCGCGATCCTGCTGATTCTTGCGGAATTACAGGAAAATCCGGCGATCCGCGATGTAGCGCTCATTCTGATGTTGCTCGCATTGCTGGCCGTGCTCGCTTTCGTTGCGCGGGTCTGGCATCTCAAACGCAACGCAGCCGGCCCACACGCACGGGAGGGCCGTCGATGAACGCTTTGCAATGGCTGCAAACCCTCTTTCTCATCGCGGGCACCGCCTTTTTCTGTATCGGGACGATCGGCTTGCTGCGATTTCCAGATGTCTACACCCGCATTCACACGCTCACTAAAGCCGACAATCTCGGGCTCGGCCTGATCATGTTCGGTCTGTTGCTGGGCGCCAGCTCTCTCGCTGTCGCGCTCAAGCTCGTACTGATCTGGCTGCTCGCTCTGATCGCCAGCGCGACCGCCGGCTACCTCGTCGCCCACGCGGCCCGCCAGGGCGGGAAACGGCCGGCCGGGGAGGGGCGCTGATGCTCTGGCTGGATGCGTTGCTCGCCGTGACCCTCCTGATCACCGCCGTGCTCGCTTTGGCGTCGCCCTCCCTGTTCCGAGCGGTGGTTCTGTTTATTGTTTTCGGTCTGCTCATGGCGCTCGTCTGGGTGCGTCTCGAAGCGCCCGACATCGCTCTTGCCGAGGCGGCCATCGGCGCCGGACTCACGGGCGTGCTGTTGCTCGACACGCTTGGATATCTGCATGGTCAGCGCGACGTTGCTGACGAGGAAGAGGGCGCAGGATGAACCCCCGCACGGTATGCGCGGCTGTAATGTGCGGCATGCTGGTCGGCCTTCTCGGACTGGCGATCACGATGCGTCCGGAAGCGGTCATCACGCTGCCGGAGAGGGTGGCTGCGGAACTGTCTCGCAGTGGGGTCAGCCATCCGGTCACCGCCGTGTTGCTCAATTTCCGCAGCCTCGACACGCTGCTCGAAATCGGTGTTCTGCTGCTCGCCGTGGTCGTCGCGTATGCGTTGCGCGAAACGCAAGCCGACCCAGCCGATCGCATGGGGCTGGATAATCGACTGCTCCACGCGGTAATCGCCTGGCTGTTTCCGCTCATGCTGCTCGTGGCTGGCTATTTGCTGTGGGCGGGCGCGACGCGCCCGGGGGGTGCATTCCAGGCCGGCGCGTTACTCGCCGCGGCAGGCGTGTTGCTACGTCTGGCAGGCATACGCCCGTCTGATTTTGCGCATACGTTGGGCGCCCGCGCGGTGCTCGTTTTCGGCCTCGCGGTCTTTCTTGCCGTCGGCCTGGGCGCGATGGCAGTGGGAGGACACTTCCTGGAATATCCGCCCGCCTGGGCGAGCCCATTCATTTTCGGCGTCGAACTGGCGCTCATGCTGTCCATTGGCTTCGCGCTGTTCAGCCTGTTCGAACTTGCACCACCGCATCCGGTCAGCAACAAGGGTGCCCGGGAACGGAGCGAAACATGAGCAACGCCTTGCTGTTCGCCTGGACGGGCGCTGCATTGTGCGGCTTGGGACTCTTCGGTTTCATCGTTCACAAGCACTTGATGCGCCGTCTGCTGGCTTTCAACATCATGGGCAGCGGTTGTTTTCTGATGCTGGTCGGCCTGGCCCAGGATGGACGCGGCCCGGACCCCATTCCTCAAGCGCTGGTGCTCACCGGCATCGTTGTCGCGGTCGCTTCGACCGCGCTCGCGCTGGTGATCTTTCGTCGCTGGTTCCGCCTGAGCGGAAAAGTGCGTCTGCCGGAGGACGCATGAGCACCGAAGCGCTCGTGCCGTGGCTGCTTGTCGTACCGCTTACGGCGGCCATCCTGACCCTGCTGGTACCCGAACGAATGCGTGCACCCGTGTCCTGGATCGCATGCGTGCCAATGCTCGCGGGCGCGGTGCTCATCACGGTCTTGCGCACAGGGGCAACGATCTACTCATTCAGCGGTTGGGAGGCGCCGCTGGGCATTTCTTTTACGGTGGACGGACTGGCCGGCGGCATGATTCTGCTTACCGCCATCGTAAGCGCTGTCTGCGCCGTGCACGCGCGGACCTCCCTGCGCGACGAAGCCAGCGCCAACGCCTGGTTCTGGCCTCTGTTGTGGTTCATGTGGACGGCCCTGAACGGCGTCTGGATGTCAGCCGATCTGTTCAATCTTTATGTCTGTCTCGAACTGCTCGGGCTGGCCGCCGTGGGATTGGTCGCGCTGCGCGGCACGCCCGAAGCGCTCTCGGCGGCTCTGCGCTATCTGCTTGCCGCTTTGCTCGGATCCCTTTTCTACTTGCTCGGCCTTGCGCTGATCTACGGAAGTTACGGTGCGCTGGCTTTCACCACACTCAACGGCGTGCTCGAAGCCGTGCCAACCGTTTACGTAGCGCTGGCGCTGATGGCGGCAGGACTCGCGCTCAAGACCGCGTTGTTTCCGCTCCATTCCTGGTTGCCCTCCGCTCACGGCGGAGCGCTCACACCGGTGAGTGCGCTGCTCTCGGCACTGGTGGTCAAGGCCTCGCTGTATGTTCTGATCCGTATCTGGCTCCATCTCACACCCGCAAGCGGGTCACTCGCCGGGGCCGCTACCGTCCTCGGTCTGTTAGGCGCAGGCGCGGTGTTGTGGGGAAGCTGGATGGCGTGGCGGCAGGAAAAGCTCAAATATCTTGTCGCGTATTCGACGGTGGCACAAATCGGCTATCTGTTCCTTTTCTTTCCTCTCGTCACCTCCGGCGAAGCACGCGCCTCCGGACTGGCCTACGACGGCTTTGTTCTGATGCTCATTTCGCACGCCCTGGCGAAGTCGGCGATGTTTCTGAGCGCCGGCAACCTGATTTTCGCGGTGGGTGGAGAAAAGGTGAGCGATCTGGCCGGCATCAATCGCATCCGCCAGACATCGATGGTGAGTTTCGGCATTGCGGGGGTCGGCATCATGGGGCTGCCTCCCAGCGGCGGTTTCACCGCGAAATGGCTGTATCTGCAAAGCGCACTGATCACCGGACAATGGGTATGGATTGCGGTCTTGCTCGCAGGGAGCGTGCTCAGTGCGATGTATATTTTCCGGGTATTTCATCACGCCTATCTCGACGGGCCACCTCAGGCCACCTTCCGCACGCCATCAATATGGCTTGAAAGCAGCGCGATGTTTCTCGCCCTGTCGAGCGTCCTGATCGGTCTGAGCGCATGGGCACCCCTCGAGTGGATGCGTCTGCCCATTTTCAAAGGTAGCCATTAGTTTGATGCAAGAGGGCCTGCTACCCATTCTGGTGCTCTCCACGTCACTGTTCGCAGCAGCAGTGATGTTCCTCATTTCCGAGCGTAGCGCGGCGCTTCGCAACACAGTCAATCTTCTCGCGGCAACGGTGCAGTTCCTGTTGGTGGTGTGGATGGCCCTGCGCGTACTGGGCGAAGCGCAATACGAAACCCGCTTGAGCATTGTCGCAGGTATCGATCTCGTGCTGCGTGCGGACGCGCTGGGCATCATGTTCGTCGGCTTGTCCTCACTGTTGTGGCTGTGCACAACGATTTATGCCATCGGCTATCTCGAAGGTTCTCCGAACTGCACCCGATTTTTCGGATTTTTCGGTCTGTGCGTTGCAAGCACGATCGGGATCGCGCTCGCCGGAAACCTGTTCACCTTTTTGCTTTTTTACGAATTCCTGACCCTGTCGACCTACCCGCTGGTGGTGCACCACGGCACTGACAAAGCCCTGCGTGCGGGGCGCATTTATCTCATTTACACCCTGGGCGGAGGCATTCTTTTGTTGCTCGGCGTGGCAGCACTCTACGCCTACGTCGGCAACGTGGAATTCGACGCTGGCGCGATGATGCCCATCGAGGACGAGACCTTATTCCCGGCATTGAGCTGGATTTTCGCTCTTCTGATCGCCGGTCTCGGCGTCAAGGCGGCACTCGTGCCGCTGCACAGCTGGCTGCCGGCAGCAATGGTGGCGCCGGCGCCAGTAAGCGCTTTGCTCCATGCCGTAGCGGTAGTCAAGGCCGGCGCCTTCGGTATCGTACGCGTGATCTACGACGTCTATGGCATCACCTTCGCCTGGCATCTGGGGCTCCTCGAACCGCTCGCCGTGCTCGCCGCAATCACCATCCTTTACGGCTCGCTGCGTGCCCTGACGCAAACTGACCTCAAGCGCCGCCTGGCGTTTTCCACCGTAAGCCAGGTGTCCTACATCGCGTTGGGAATCGCGCTTTTTGGTCCGCTCGGTACGGTGGGTGCCTTGGCGCATCTCATCCATCAGGGGTTGATGAAAATCACTTTGTTTTTCTGCGCTGGGAATTATGCTGAAACCCTGCATATCTCACGCATCGATCAACTCGATGGCGTGGGCCGGCGCATGCCCGTCACCAGCGCAGCCTTTACCATCGGCGCATTCGGCATGATCGGCTTGCCTCCAACAGCCGGTTTCATCAGCAAATGGTATCTGGGCCTGGGCGCTTTGGATGCGGGGGCCGGTTGGGCGGTGGCCGTATTGATCGCCAGCGGTCTGCTCAATGCCGCTTATTTCTTGCCGCCTCTTTATCGCATCTGGTTCGGGCAGCGCACGGAACCCTGGCCGGAAGGAAATTTTCCGCGGTGGTGTGAAACGTCGCCGTGGTTGCTTCTGCCGACGTCCATCACGGCGATCATGAGCCTCATCGCCGGCTTGCTCGCAGCCATGCCGTTCAGTCCGTTGTATTGGGCCGACGTGGTCGTCGGCCGGGCTTATCTGCAATGAACTTTTTTCTGCCCGATTCGTTTTTCATTGCCCTCACCCTCGGCGTGCCGTTGGCATTGGTGGTGACCTGGTGCATCCCGATGCTGCGTCCCGTCACCCACCACCTGCTGCCCGCAGCGCCTCTGCCCGGTCTTGCGCTGGCGTTGTTGGGCAGCGACGGCGCCACCCTGTCTCTGAGCTATATGGTGTTGGGCAGCGTATTCGGCATCGGGTCGATCACGCGTGTTTTTCTCGGTTTCACCGCCGTGCTGTGGATCGCTGCCGCCATCCATGCGCAAGGTTATCTTGCCGACGACCCTGCACGCGACCGTTTCGAATTGTTGTGGCTGGTCACGTTGACCGGCAACCTCGGACTCCTCGTGTCGCTCGACGTGGCAAGCTTTTATCTTTTCTTTGCGGTGATGACCTTTGCGGCCTACGGGCTGGTGATCCATGAACGCAACGCCGAGAGCCTGTATGCAGGGCGCATTTATCTGATAATGGCGGTGCTGGGCGAAGGGCTGATTCTCGCCGGATTGTTGATGGCCGCGAGCGCGAATCGCGTCATTTCGCCTTTCGTGCCTTTACTCGCGGATCTGCCGGCAGCAATTCTGATTTCATCTCAGCAAGATCTCATCATTGCCTTCCTGTGGCTTGGCTTCGGCATCAAGGCGGGCCTGCCTTTGCTGCACATGTGGCTGCCGCTCGCGCATCCTGTCGCACCCATTCCGGCCAGTGCGGTGCTGTCGGGTGCGATGATCAAGGCCGGCGTGCTGGCGTGGATGTTGCTGTTGCCGTTGGGTCTGGTGCACGCCCCCCTGTGGGGCAACGTGATCACGATCACCGGCATCACAATGGCGTTTGCCGCAGCCTTCATCGGTGTACAGCAACACAGGGAAAAAACCGTTCTCGCCTATTCAAGCATCAGTCAGATAGGTTTCATCACGGTGGCGATTGGCGCCGCCTTGTACGATCCGGCGTTGTGGTCGCTGCTCGCGCCCATCGCGACGTTGTACGCATTGCATCATGGTCTGGTCAAGGGCGCATTGTTTCTCGGCGTGGCCGTCGCGCACCATCCCGGCCCATCCATTCGGCCCCTGTTGTGGGTTGGCTTGGCCTTGCCGGGCCTGGCACTTGCCGGTCTGCTTCCGGGCGGTATGCACATCAAGCTGGGTCTCAAGGAGACCCTCGCGCTCGCACACGACGTCCCCGATTGGTGGTCGACACTGCCCCTGTTGCTCGGCGTTGCCACAATCGGAACGACCGCGCTCATCGCGCGTTACCTATGGTTGCTGCGCACCCCTCGCGATACGACTTACGCGCCCGCTCTGGTGTGGGTCGGCTGGTTGTTCGCCTTGGGCGCCGCAATGGTCGCACCGTTCGTGTTGCCGATCGTGGAATGGGGCGGAAAATCGCCCGCCACGGCGCAGGATGTCATGAATCTCATCTGGCCGCCCCTGACAGGCATTGCGCTCGCATGGTTGGCGTGGAAAGTGCCGCTGCGCACCTTGCCGATTCCGGCCGGCGACGTGCTGGTTCTTTTCGAACGCGCGGCGCAAGGCTTGCGACGCGGCGGGACACTTCTTGCGCACGCTTTCAAAAATCGGCAAGCCGGTTTCATGTTGCGGTTCAAAAGATGGTTGAACCGTCGCCTGTTTCAGGACTCGGGCATCAGTGCGATGCTGGAAAGGATGTGGCGACGTGAAACCGTGTTGAGCCTGTTGGCGATCGTGCTCGCGTTCGCGCTGGTGACGCTCGCACCGTACTTTATGGGCACATGAACCGGGGGCCACGACGCAATGATGCGTCGTGGCCCCCGGCTTTTTACGGGCAAATCAGGCTTCGGCCGTTTCTTCGACTTCCGTCACCGCTGGCGTGCGGATGAGATGATCGAAGGCTGACAATGCAGCTTTGCTGCCTTCACCCATCGCGATCACGATCTGTTTGTGCGGCACCGTCGTGCAGTCGCCCGCCGCAAAGATGCCCGGAACCGACGTGGCGCCACCGTGGTCAATGACGATCTCACCATATTTCGACAGCTCGACCGTACCTTTGAGCCAGTCCGTGTTCGGCAGCAAACCAATCTGGATGAACACGCCTTCGAGCGCGATCTTCTTCGACTGATTGTTCGTGCGGTCCGTGTAGATCAGGCTGTTGACCCGTTCGCCGTCACCGGTGATTTCAGTGGTCTGTGCCTGCAAGATGACATCCACATTGGGCAGGGTCTCAAGCTTGTTCAGCAACACGGCGTCGGCGCGCAGCTTGTTCTCGAATTCAAGCAATGTGACGTGACCCACGATCCCGGCCAGGTCAATGGCTGCCTCAACGCCGGAGTTGCCGCCACCGATCACCGCAACATGCTTGCCTTTGAACAACGGACCGTCGCAGCTCGGGCAATACGCCACGCCCTTGTTGCGGTATTCATCTTCGCCTGGCACGTTCAACTGTTTCCAGCGCGCACCGGTGGCAAGAATCACGCTGCGGCTCTTGAGCACCGCGCCGTTTTCCAGCGTGACCTCTGCAAGGCCTCCCGGCGTGGTCGCGGGTACAAGTTTCGTAGCCCGTTGCAGATGCATCACATCCACGTCGTAATCCTTGACGTGTTCTTCAAGCGCAGCCACCAGTTTGGGGCCTTCGGTATCCTTGACCGAGATGAAGTTTTCGATCGACAAGGTATCCATGACCTGACCGCCGAAACGCTCCGCCACGAGACCGGTGGCGATGCCTTTGCGTACGGCGTAGATTGCCGCCGCCGCTCCGGCCGGGCCGCCGCCGACGACCAGTACATCGAAATCATCCTTGGCCGACATTTTTTCTGCGTCACGGGCGGCCGCGCCCGTGTCGACTCTGGCAAGAATCTCTTCCAGCACCATGCGGCCGGAATCGAATTCTTCACCGTTGAGCATCACGGTGGGCACCGCCATGATGTTTTTCGATTCGACTTCCTCCCGGAACACTCCGCCATCCACCATCGAATGACGGATTTTCGGGTTGAGAATCGCCATCAGATTAAGCGCCTGCACCACGTCCGGGCAGTTGTGGCAGGACAGCGAGATATAGGTCGTAAAGTCGAGTTCAACGTCCAGCGCGCGAATGGCTTCAATCTGTTCCGCCTCGACCTTGGGGGGATAACCACCGGCTTGCAACAGTGCCAGCACCAAAGAGGTGAATTCATGCCCCATCGGCAAACCGGCGAAGCGCACACCCATGTCCTCACCGACACGGCTGACCGAGAACGATGGCACCCGCTCACCGTCGTTGCTGTCCGCACGACGCGCACTTACGCGATCGGACAACGCGGCGATTTCCTCGACCAGTTCGAGGGTTTCCTTTGATTTTTCGTCCTCGCCAACAAAGGCGACCAATTCAACATTTTCGTCAATTCGCTCAAGCAGGGCCTTGAGCTGCGTTTGCATGTTTTCGTCCAACATAAGGGCTCCTTGAATCTCGTGAATTCGCAGGGGAAACCGGGTTCGGCTTATTCAGCAGCACCCACCGGAGGCACTCTTGAATAAGCCGCCTTCCGGCGGCTTTCTGGATGAAGCCGACGCTACACGCGCCGGCCGTATCCGCAAGACGTTTAGATCTTGCCGACAAGATCCAGCGACGGCTCGAGGGTTTTCTCGCCTTCTTTCCATTTGGCCGGGCAGACCTCGTTCGGATGCGCGGCAACGTACTGAGCAGCCTTGAGCTTGCGCAGCGTCTCCGTTACATCACGTGCAATCGCATTGTCATGGATTTCGAGAGTCTTGATCTGGCCTTCCGGGTTGATGATGAAGGTACCGCGCAGGGCCAAGCCTTCGTCATCAAGGTGTACGTCAAAAGCCTTGGTCAGCTGGTGGGTGGGGTCACCGATCAGCGGGAAATTGGCCTTGCCAACCGCGTCAGAGGTTTCGTGCCACACCTTGTGCGAGAAATGCGTGTCGGTGGTCACGATATAGACTTCCGCACCCGCCTTCTGGAACTCGGCATAGTGGTCGGCGGCATCCTCGATTTCGGTCGGGCAGTTGAAGGTGAAGGCGGCCGGCATGAAGATCAGCACGGACCACTTGCCCTTCAGGTCCTCGTCGGTGACGGTGATGAACTTGCCGTTGTGGAAGGCGTTGGCCTTGAAGGGCTGCACCTGGGAGTTGATCAGAGCACTCATCTCTATCTCCTGTTCGTGGTTACTCGGGGGTTGGAATCTCTCGCGGCCGGTGGGCCGACGGAGTGAATCTTATTGCGTTGCAATGCATTAGTAAAATAAATGGATCGTATATGATTGAGAGCCACGATTTATCACCAAGGCGTATTCATCGGCCCAGGAGCGGATATGGTGACGATATCCGGCGCATCAAGCCTGCCGTGGACACCGAAACGGAAACGGCCCGGGCCGTTTCCATCATGAGGTGGCCGTGCGGCGGTCAGCTCATCAGGGCCTTCACGTGGGCCGCGGTGCCGCTGGCCAGGCCTTCCAGGCTGTAACCGCCCTCGAGGACCGACACGATGCGGCCCTGGCAGCATTCCTCGGCGATCTGCTTGAGCTCCTCGGTGATCCAGCGGTAGTCCTCGTAGGTGAAGTTGAGGCTCGCCAGCGGATCGAGCGTATGGGCGTCGAAGCCGGCCGAGATGATCAGCAGCTGCGGGTTGAAGGCGCGCAGGCGCGGCAGCAGCTCGGCGCTGACCTGGCTGCGGAAGACGTCGGAAGTGCAACCCGGCGGCAGCGGAACGTTGACGATGTTGTTCGACACGCCGGTCTCCG
>DATGNI010000071.1:0-4326 GCA_035306825.1 Azoarcus sp.
GCTCGGCTATTATCCTTGCCATGTCCGCATCCAGCCAGTGCCCCGCGGAGCGCATTGCCCGCCTGCTTGACGCCGCCAACGAAATCGTCCTTGGCAAGCCCCGGCCGTTACGCCTCGCGCTGGCCTGTTTGCTTGCGCGCGGCCATTTGCTCATCGAAGATCTGCCCGGCGTGGGCAAAACCACGCTGGCCCACGCGCTCGCACGCCTGACCGGCCTGCACTGCCAGCGTGTGCAATTTACCAGCGACCTGCTTCCCGCCGACATCACCGGCGTTTCCATCTTCGACCGTGAAACGGGCAGCTTCCGTTTTCACCCCGGCCCGCTGTTTTCCCAGCTCATCCTGGCCGACGAAATCAATCGCGCCACGCCGAAAACGCAAAGCGCCCTGCTTGAAGCCATGGAAGAGCGCCAGGTCACCATCGACGGCCACACCCACGCACTGCCCGAACCCTTTTTCGTCATTGCCACGCAGAATCCGGCCACCCAGATCGGCACGTTCCCGCTGCCCGAAAGCCAGCTGGATCGCTTCCTGCTGCGCATCCACCTTGGCTTTCCCGGACGCGAAGCCGAACGCGCCCTGTTGATGGGCGAAGATCGCCGCATCCTGCTCGAACGCGTACCGGCCGTCATTCAGGCAGAGGAATTGGCCCAACTGCAACGCGCCGCCCAGGCCGTTACCGCCGCGCCGCGTCTGATCGACTACGTCCAGCAACTGCTCGCCGCCACGCGCAACGACCGTGAACTGACGGGCGGCCTCAGCCCCCGCGCCGGACTGGGTCTGCTCGCCGCAGCCCGCGCGTGGGCGCTCATTGACGGGCGCGATCACGTCCTGCCGGAAGATATCCAAGCGCTGTTTCCGCACGTCGCAGGCCACCGTCTGCATCGGGCCAGCGACGGCCGCCACATTTCGCCCGCCGAAATCGCGCGCATCCTCGATCACGTGCCGGTTGTCTGATGGCGTTTGCGCGGATCGGCCGCTGGCTCGGCCGTCACCACCAAGACACCCTCCCTACGCGTCTGCATCGCAGGCGAATCTACGTTTTGCCCACGCCTTCCGGGCTGGCCTTTGTCGCCGCCCTGCTCGTGCTGCTGATTGGCTCAATCAATTACGGCCTGAACCTCGGTCATGCGCTGGTCTTTCTGCTCACCGGGCTGGGCGTGGTCTCCACCGTGCAGGCTTGTCGCAACCTGAGCGCGCTCGTCGTCACGCACATTCATGCCGAACCCGTCTTCGCCGGCGCACCGCTCACCGTTCAGCTCACGCTGGAAAACCCGCAGCCGCGCGCACGCACCGCCGTGCGCGTCGAGCTCGCGGGGCAGGCTACGCCTCTTGACATCGCGCCCGCCGACCGCGCCATCGCCTCACTGCCTCAACCCACCCGGCAACGCGGCCGGCTTCCGGTCGGCCCGATCACCATCTCCACCACCTGGCCGCTCGGCCTTGTTCGTGCCTGGAGCGTGGTGCGCACCGAATCGTCCAGCCTCGTATATCCCGCTCCCGAAGCGGATCCGCCTCCCTTGCCGCACGGTCATCCCAGCGATGGTGGCCGTCCTCAAGGTGTCGGCGACGAAGATTTTTCCGGCTTGCGTCCGCACCGCCGCAACGATTCGCCGCGCCACATTGCCTGGAAGGCCGTAGCCGCCGGCCGGCCGATGCTGACCAAGGAATTCACCGGCCATCAAACGGAAAGCATCGTCCTCGATTGGACCACCCTGCCCGACGCGCTCAATCCGGATGCTCGCGCCGCACGGCTGGCCGCATGGGCGCTGGAAGCCCACACACGCGGGCTGAAGTACGCGCTCTGCACCCCTGCCGAACGCCTTCCCGCCGGTCGCGGCGCCGCGCATCTCGCCGCCTGTCTCGCGCGGCTTGCCGTCGCATGAGCTCCACCTTCACACCACGCGCGCCCGTCGCCGCCCAACTCTGGCTGTGCGTCACGGCCGCAATCACCCTCGTTCCGCATACGCTGCAACTGCCCACGTGGCTCACTGCATTGTGCGTCTTGCTGCTCGGCCTCAACCTGCTGCGCATATACGTTGGCTCTTCCGCTGGCCAACCGTACGTCGGTCAGCCGTGGCGCGGGCGAGCGGTGCGCATCGTGTTGATGCTCGCCGTGTTCGCAATCGCCGCTGGCGTGCACGCACAATATGGTTATTTTTTCGGCCAGTCTCCGGGCATCGCCCTGCTCGCCGCATTGTTGTGTCTGAAGCTGATCGAAAGCGTCACGCCGCGTGACGTACGAGCGGGCGTACTGCTGGCCCTGTTCCTCCAGCTCGGCCTGTTCTTCACAGACCAGTCGCCACTGGAAGCCGGCTTCGTACTGATCGGCGTGCTGTGCGCAACGGCCACGCTATACGCCCTTGAAAGCCCCGCCGCAGCGCCGTTCAAAGCGTTCGCCACCAGCGCCCGGATGTTGCTTTTCGCCGCGCCGCTGATGCTCCTGCTGTTTGTTCTGTTCCCGCGCCTGACCCCGTTGTGGGCCTTGCCGCACGATGCCCACAGCGCCCTGACCGGCCTGCCCGATGAGATGTCGCCCGGCTCAATCTCACAGCTCAGCCAGTCCAACGGAATCGCGCTGCGTGCCGAATTCGAAGACGCACTGCCCGCGCGTGCGCAACTGTACTGGCGCGGCCCGGTACTGAGCGAATACGACGGTCACACCTGGCGCAGCGCGCGCGGCACGGAACACGCCACGCCGGCCTACACGCCAAGCGGCGCATCCATCAACTACACCCTTACGGTTGAAGCCCACAATCGTCGCTGGGTGCTTGCCCTCGATTTTCCCGGCGCGCGCTCGGAGCATGCCAATCTGCTTCATTCAAGCGATTTCGCCCTGCTCAACGCCCGCCCCCTCCGCAGCCGCACACGCTTCACCCTCACCGCCTGGCCCGACACGCCGGTCGGGGTCACCGAATCCACAGCCGTTCTCGCCCGCGCACGTCATCTGCCGGAACACGCCAATCCGCGCACCCGCGCCCTGATGGCCGAACTCGTCAGCCCCGGCACATCGCCGGAAGTCGCGCTCGAACACGTTCTCACCTGGTTCGCAGACAATCCGCCGCAGTACACGCTCAACCCGCCTCTGATGCCGGAACACGCCGTAGATGCCTTTCTGTTTGATGCCCGACGCGGTTTCTGTGAACACTTCGCCTCGGCCTTCGCGGTGATGATGCGCGCCGCCGGCGTGCCTGCGCGGGTCGTCACCGGCTATCAAGGCGGCACCCTCAATCCGCATGACGGCACCCTCGTGGTCCGCCACGCGGAAGCCCACGCCTGGGCCGAAGTGTGGCTCGAAGAACGCGGCTGGGTGCGCGTTGATCCCACCGCGCTGGCCGCGCCGGAACGGGTCGAAAGCGGGCTCTCCGCCGCCCTCGCAGCCGATGACGCGCGCCCATTTCTGATGCGCGAAAACCCCGCTGCACACATGATTCGCGCGCTGCGCGACCGACTGGATGCGTTGGAAGGCGCGTGGAACCGCAACGTCGCCGGTTTTGACCGACAACGCCAGCTCGACTTTTTTGCCGCCTTCGACCGGCAGAAATTCACCGGCCGCACCGCCGCATACCTGTTTGCCGTCTGCGCACTGGGTGGATTGGCGGCGCTCGCCTGGTTCAGGATGCGTCGCCGCCCGGAAGATCCGCTCGACCGCATTTGGCTGCGTTTCAACACCCTATTGGCGCGTCAAGGTGTAACACGGTTGCCCTCTGAAGGACCGATCGCTTACGCTGATCGCGCCGCCCTCGCCTTACCCGGGCTGGCCACGGAAATACGCCACATCGCCGCCAGCTACGCCCGTCTGCGATACGGCCCCCAACAGGCCGATCACTCTCTCAGGCTACGTCGGCTCGCGCAACGAATCCGCGCGTTTTCCCGCCGCGCCCGCGCACCATTCGGGTCGCGGGCAGCGCGCCCTTGAAAACGAACACACGCCTCTGATGAAAACCTTCCTTCGATCACTCGCCTGTTCCACGGCCCTCGCCCTCGCGCCCACCGCTTTCGCATCCTACGTCAGCCATCCAGCCGCACAAGAGTTCATCGACCACATGGTCGCCGAACACCAACTCAACGCGGATGAACTTCGCAGCCTCTTCGCCCGCACCGAACGGGTCGAACGCGCTCTCGAACTCATTCGCCCGCCCGAACGCACCGGCCCGGTAACGCGTTCATGGGAAAACTACCGTGCCCGCTTTCTCGGCAACGCCCATATTTCGGGCGGCTTGGACTTCTGGCGCGCCAATCAAAGCACGCTCGAAGCCGCCAGCCGCCGCTACGGCGTCCCGCCGGAATACATCGTCGCCATCATTGGCGTCGAAACCAACTACGG
>DATGNI010000072.1:0-21005 GCA_035306825.1 Azoarcus sp.
GGCGTGGGGGTCACGCCCGTCTCGCAATTGAGCGCCTTGGCAAGAATGCGGCTGATCGTGGTCTTACCCACGCCCCGCGTACCGGTAAACAACCAAGCGTGATGCAAGCGACCGGTTTCAAGCGCGTGCGCAAGTGCACGCACAATATGCTCTTGCCCCACTAACGCGGCGAAGGATGGGGGGCGCCATTTGCGCGCGAGGACTTGGTAACTCATGGCAACAGATTCTAGCAGGGCGACGCCGCGAAGCGGTGTTGTCGTACCCCCGAATGATCACTATTCGAATGGTCTTTTTTGTCTTCACGCGCCACGCGCGCTGAAAACATTGTATCCGCCCACCCAACGGGGCGACATCAGGATTGCAACACTCCCATCACCGTTCTCAATAAACGGCTTTACCCCTCTCACGCGAAACGGCTATAGTAAATTCGTAGCATCTTGCTCCGTTGGGCATTCCTTTGTCCTGCGAGGCTTGCGAGACTTGGCCCCTGCGGCCTCTATCCTGAAACAGGTGAGAGGGAAACGATGCACCAGGCACGCTCTGCAACCGAAACAACTCATACCTCATCCGTGCCGCGCGCACGCACTAACAACAACGCCCTGGACACCGTTACCAGGCTGCTCGCCAAGGCAGACGTAAGGATCAACGGCGACCGCCCGTGGGATCTGCGCTTTCATCACCCCGATACCGCTTCACGCATTCTCGCCCGTGGCAGCCTCGGCCTGGGCGAAAGCTACATGGACGGCTGGTGGGATTGCAGTCAACTGGATGAATTCATCTGTCGCGTATTGAAAGCCCGTCTCGATCATGAAGTAAATGGCGGCCTCGCCATTGCGGCTCTGCGCGCCAAACTGTTCAATCTGCAAAGCATGCGCCGTGCGTGGCAAGTGGGTCAGCAGCATTACGACCTGGGCAATGATTTCTTCGAAAGCATGCTCGACCCGCATATGGCCTACACCTGCGGATATTGGGCGGAGGCTGACACGCTCGCCGAGGCCCAGACCGCCAAACTTGACTTGATCTGCCGCAAGCTGGGTCTTGAACCCGGCATGCGTTTGCTGGATATCGGCTGCGGCTGGGGCAGTCTGATGCTTCACGCGGCAAAGGAATACGGCGTTGAATGCGTCGGGGTGACCATCTCAAAAGAACAGGCCGAATTCGGTGCCGAGCGCAGCAAAGGACTGCCGGTGGAGTTCAAACTCACGGATTATCGCAAGATCGACGGCACATTTGATCGCATCGCCTCAGTCGGCATGTTTGAGCACGTCGGCGGAAAAAACTACGAAACCTACTTCGATGTCGCGCGCCAGGTGCTTGCCGACGACGGTCTGTTCCTGCTCCACACCATCGGCAAGAATCAGCGCGGAACCCCTACCGACCCCTGGATTGAACGTTATATTTTCCCCAATGGCGCGCTGCCCTCACTGGGTGAGATCGCCGATACGGTTGAACCGTATTTCATCACCGAAGACGTACATAATTTCGGCGCGGATTATGACCGCACGCTGATGGCCTGGCATGCAAATTTCGAGGCGGCCTGGCCGAGGTTTTCCGAACGCTATGGCAAGCGTTTCTACCGAATGTGGCGCTATTACCTGCTCGCCTGCGCCGGCACTTTCCGTGCCCGCACCACCCAACTGTGGCAACTCGTGCTATCCCCCACCGGGACACCGGGCGGTTACCGTTGCCCACGCTGATCGTCGATAATTGCATTTAACTATTACGCACTTATAAACAATCAGTTGGACTTATTTGCGGGCGTATCGAATAATGAATGCGTAATCAACGCACTCAAAGGAGCCCGTCATGGTTGCCAAAGTCGTCCGCTTGCATTACCAGCGCGTCGGCCTGCCTGGCTTCCTACGCGTGCTCGCCGGCTGGAGCATCACGCTCGGCGGTCTGATCCTGCTGACACTTCAGGTTCGCGAGGCCATTCCGGCCGATCTGCGCTCTGCGCTGGCCGACGGCACCATCGCCGCGGCGGCCACCGCGCTCGGCGCACTGCCGGTATTGGTCATACGTCAAATCTCGCAGCGTGTACAGGGCGCTTTGCTCGGTTTCGGCGCGGGCGTGATGTTGGCGGCCAGCATGTTCTCGCTGCTTCTTCCCGCGTTCGACGCGGCGATCGAACGCGGCGCGACCGGCGGCGGTGCAGCAACAATCGTCGCCACCGGTTTTATACTCGGCGCAGCGCTTTTGCTGGCCCTCGAACGCTCCGTACCGCACATTCACACCCCGGACAAACAGCACAGCGTCACCGCCGTGTGGCTGTTCGTCATCGCAATTGCGGTACACAACATCCCGGAAGGTCTGGCCATCGGCGTTGCGGCCAGCGAATCAGGCGTAAGCGCGGTCGCGACCGGCATTTCGCTGCAAAACATGCCCGAAGGCCTGATCGTAGCCATTGCACTCGCCTCCGTCGGCTACGGTCGAGCCCTGTCTTTCACGGTCGCGGCCCTCTCCGGCCTCATCGAAGCGGTGGCCGCATTGATCGGCGCTGCCGTGGTGCACTTCACGGCGGCGGCGCTGCCATGGGGACTCGCAGCTGCGGCGGGGGCGATGATCTTCGTCGTCAGTCACGAGATCATCCCGGAATCGCACAAACGTGGCCACGAGACGCTGGCGACGGTCGGCCTCATCATTGGCTTCGTGGTGATGATGCTGCTCGATACGTTGCTGTAATCCGCTGCTGTAATCTTTTGTCCGACATAAAAAAACGGGCGTCGCATGGTGCGACGCCCGTTTTACGTTCGGGGTGGCGAGCCCGACCCTCGGCACTTGCGGGGTACAGCTGTGGCTGCTGCCTTCCGGCCCTGACCAGGTTCACCGTTCCACAATGCGAGGAGACCCGCCACGCCGCCTATTGTAGCAGCTTCCTCCGCTTGTCTCGGCGTTCTGCGCAAACCAAAGAAACAGTTTGCAAACGCACCAATCATTTCAGCCCATCGAGCATTAAAAATCTAAGCTAGATCCAGAGCCTTCATCCCTTTGGCCTCCATTTCCTGAAATGAGGAATATCCATGCATTCTTCGTCGTCCGAACATGTCGATCCATCCGCCGGCGCGAAGTCGAGCCGTCACAGCAACCATGAAGCCTTTGTCGCCGAAGCATGTAAAGCCGCTCCAATCGTGGCTGGCATCGTGCATCCCTGCTCGGAGTTCGCCCTCCAGGGCGCAATCGAAATGCGCAACATGAATCTGCTCGAACCCCTGTTGATCGGCCCTGAAGCAAAAATCCGATCAGTGGCGGAAGCGGCCGGCATTTCGCTTGCAGGGATCAAAATCGAGTCCACACCGCATAGTCACGCGGCCGCCGCGCGCGCCGTCGAACTGGCTCTGGCCGGAGACCTCGAGATCTTGATAAAGGGCAGCCTTCAAACGGCCGAGCTGCTCAGCGCCGTAACCAGAAAATCTTCGGGACTGCGTACCGAGCGCCGAATCAGCCATATCTACATGATCGACGTACCAGCGTATGACAAACCTTTGATCGTGACGGATGCTGCGGTCAACATTCAACCCACGCTCGACCACAAACGCGACATCTGCCAGAACGCCATCGACTTTCTGCACCTTCTGGGCGTGGAGCAGCCCAAAGTCGCGGTTCTGGCTGCGGTCGAGACCGTCAACGCTTCCATGCCCGCCACCTTGGATGCTGCCGCATTGACCGTAATGGCCACGCGCAAGCAAATTACCGGCGCCTTGGTCGATGGCCCGCTCGCTTTTGACAACGCCATCAGTCTCAAAGCGGCCGCCGTCAAGGGCATCTCTTCTCCGGTTGCAGGCCAAGCGGATGTATTGCTCACCCCGGATCTTGAAGCCGGCAACATCCTCGCCAAACAGCTGATTCATTTCGCCGAAGCACGCGCCGCCGGATTGGTCTTGGGCGCGCGCGTTCCAATTGTGCTGACCAGCCGGTCCGACCCATTGTCGACCCGTATCACTTCAGCCGCCCTGGCCAAATTCGCCGCCACTCGACGGAAACCACAAGGGATGCAATGACTCACGACGGCATCATCCTGACCTTCAATGCCGGCTCTTCGACGATCAAGATCGGCATTTACGAACACCTGGCCAACGCGCTGCAACTTCAGGGACGGGGGTTTATCGACTTTCGCGACCAGCCCCTGGAGTTCCGTCTGAAGAAAGAAACCGGCGAGTTGCTGAAATTCCCTCTTTCTCCGGTGCCCGCAGAAGACGTAACCGCCGCGCTGGAGCATGTCTTTGCCTGTCTCGCTCAACAGTATCCGTTGGAAAAAATGCGCTGCGCCGGGCACAGAGTGGTACATGGCGGGGATGTATTCACAGGGCCCGTACGCATTGATTCGGCTTCGCTTGCGCGCATCGAAAAACTGGCCTCTTTGGCGCCCTTGCATCAGCCTCAGAATGTGCGGTTGATTCACGCGGTGCGCACCCTGCATCCGACACTGCTGCAAACGGCATCCTTTGACACCGCATTCCACACCACCCTCGATCCGCTTGCACGCCGTTTTGCCCTCCCCCGAGCCTTGCATGAACAGGGCATCAAACGCTACGGCTTCCACGGCCTGTCATTTCGCCATATCGCCCACACACTGGCACAGTTCAAGCTTCCCCCGGACGCGCGCGTAGTGGCGGCGCACCTTGGGAGCGGTGCCAGCCTTTGTGCGATGCAAAATGGCATCAGCCGCGACACCTCGATGGGCTTTTCCACCCTCGACGGCATCCCCATGGCCACGCGCCCCGGCGCACTGGATCCGGGCGTCCTTCTGCACTTGATGGGCTCGATGAAGAAAACACACCAGGAAGTCGAAACGCTTCTTTATCGGGAAAGCGGACTGCTGGGCGTATCCGGCCTTGCAGCCGACATCCGCAAGCTGCTGCAAAGTGATCATCCCGACGCAGTCGAAGCGGTCGATCTTTTTTGCTTTCGGATTGCCGGCGAAATCGCACGCCTCGCCACCACCATGGGAGGCATGGATACTCTGGTTTTCACTGCCGGCATCGGAGAACATCAACCGCCCGTTCGCGCCAAGGTGAGCGAACGCTTGACGTGGCTCGGCTTGACACTGGATGCCGCCGCGAACGCTCGGAACGCAACCGTGATCAATGCACCGGAATCACGTATTCAGGCGTTTGTGATCCCTGCCGATGAAGAGCTGATTATTGCCAACGAAGCATTGAACCTGCTCCACGAGGAAGATTTCACAGACTGAACCAGCAAGCGTGCAAAGCAGGGCGATTGACGCACCTCTGCAGCGTGAAGTTCTTTGAACGCACATTCCATCAAGAAAAGCACGGCAAGGCGGAACGCGCGCCGAATGCGGTCGGTTTCTGCGTCAAATCTTGCACGTTCCCCATGTATCATCCAGGCATTGCTTACGGAGCGGCGTGTATGTCCGTATCTCATCATTCATCCAGGCGCATGGAAACCCTCTGATGCGCGGCTATATCGAACGTCCGGCCGGCGTAATACGCATCCTCGGCGACTGGACACTGCCGCACTATGCAGCCCTTGCCCAGCAAGTTGCCGACGCGCGCCCAGATGACACGCAAGAGGAAACGCCCGATTTGTCGGCACTCGGCGCGCTCGACACCGCCGGCGCACGGCTCCTGTACAAACTGCTCGGCCCGCAAGGCATCGAGACCGCTCTGGCCGACCTGCCACCCGAGCGGCGCGCCCTGCTCGCGACCGTTGTGCGCGCACAATCCGCAGGGGACACTCCGCCGAACGAACCCGGCTATCGATTCGGCGACCTGTTCGCCCGCATCGGTCAGGCCACGCTCAATTTTCGAGATCATGCCATCGGCTTGTGCGGCCTGATCGGACTGACGTTGGAGACATTTGTCCGGGTGTTGCTGCAACCGCGCCGTTGGCGCGTGACCTCTTTTGCGGCGCACCTCGAAGACACCGCTCTGGATGCGGTCCCCATCGTTGCCCTGCTGACTTTTCTCGTCGGCGCCGTGGTGGCCTTCCTCGGCGCTACGGTACTGACCGACTTCGGCGCAACCGCATTCACGGTGGATTTGGTTGCCTTTTCTTTCTTGCGCGAATTCGGCGTACTGCTCGCAGCCATCCTCGTCGCCGGACGCAGTTCAAGCGCATTTGCAGCCCAGATCGGCTCGATGCGTGCCAACGAGGAAATCGACGCCATCCGTGTGCAAGGCCTGTCGCCCATTGAATTACTGGTGCTGCCACGCGTGCTTGCGCTGGTGGTCGCCCTGCCCTTGCTGACCTTCATCGCGATGATGTCGGGCTTCGTCGGCGGCATGCTGGTCTGTGCATTCGCGCTCGACATCTCGCCAACGGCGTTTTTTGCCACAATCGAAAGTGACGTCCCGGTGGGTCACTTTCTGTTCGGCATGGCGAAGGCGCCGATTTTCGCCTTCCTGATCGCGCTGATCGGCTGCAACGAAGGTTTCAAAGCCTCCGGCAGCGCACAATCCGTGGGCAAGCACACCACCTCGGCGGTCGTGCAGTCGATTTTCATCGTCATTCTGATCGATGCGCTCGCGGCGTTATTTGCAATGGAGATGGGCTGGTGAGCGCGACCGAACATGTCATCGAGGTGCGCGGGCTGGAAAACCGTTTCGGCACGCACGTGGTGCACGAAAACCTGGATCTCGACGTCCATCGGGGTGAAATCCTTGGCGTAGTGGGCGGTTCGGGTTCGGGCAAATCCGTGCTGTTACGCACCATCGTCGGCCTTCACCGTCCGGCGGCCGGAACGGTACGCGTGCTCGACCATGACCTTCTGAAATTGGCGCCCGACCAACGCAGCCGTGTCGAGCGGCGCATGGGCGTATTGTTCCAGCGCGGGGCGCTGTTCTCATCATTGACGGTGGCGGAAAATATCATGCTGCCGCTGATGGAACATGCCGGACTGTCAAAACGTGATGCTGCTGAAATCGCCGCACTCAAGATTGCTCTCGCCGGTTTGCCGCCCGACACCGGAATCAAACCCCCCGAGAGCTTGTCAGGCGGGATGGTCAAACGCGCTGCGCTGGCCCGCGCGCTCGCACTTGATCCGGATGTGCTGTTCCTCGACGAACCCACTGCCGGACTGGATCCGATCGGTGCGGCCGATTTCGACCGTCTGATCGTGACCCTGCGCGACGCTCTTGGCCTGACGGTATTTCTGGTCACGCACGATCTCGATTCGCTGCACGCAATCACCGACCGCGTTGCCGTACTGGCGCGAAAACACGTGCTTATCACAGCGGACATCGCCACCGTCTCGCAGGCTGACGATCCCTGGATACGCGATTATTTCCTCGGCCCGCGCGGCCGCGCCGCCTCCGGCGCAGCGCTCCGTTCAGCCGTTCATGAGGAATCCCATGGAAACTAGAGCTCACCATATTCTGATCGGTCTGTTTACCGTACTCGTCGCCGGCGCAGCTTTGTTGTTCGCACTGTGGCTCAACAAAAGCGGTTCCGAACGCGACCTCGTGCGTTACGACGTTGCGTTCAACGAGCCCGTTTCAGGACTTTCGCGCGGCAGCGCAGTGGAATTCAACGGCATTCGGGTTGGAGAAGTCGAAAACCTTCGTCTCGACCGTGAAAACCCAAGCCGGGTGTTTGCCCGCGTACGCATTGCTGCCTCCGCACCGGTTCGCACCGATACGCGCGCAAGGCTGGTGATGCAGGGCGTCACCGGTTTAAGCTTCATCGGCCTGGGCAGCGGCAACGATCCCTCCGCGCAACCCTTGTCACGCGAGTCAGACACGATTCCGATCATCATCGCCACGCCCTCGCCGATGAGCCGCCTGCTGGCCGACGGCGAAGACATCATGTTCAGCATCAACGAAGTTTTATTCGGCGCACGAGAGCTGTTTTCGACGGAAAACATCGAACGCATTTCCACTACCCTCGCCCATCTTCAGGACGTCAGTGGAACATTGGCGAGCGAGCGTGAAGAATTCGCCCAAACCCTGCATCACATCTCCCAAGCCAGCGAAAGTGCCGCCCAGACCTTCGCGGAAGCGGCAAAACTGGTCGACAACACGAACCATCTCGTTGACGGGGAACTGCGCGCCACCCTGGTCAGCACGCAGCGTTCGATGGAATCACTGGAACGCGCGATGAATGAAGTCGAGCACCTGGTCGCCGACAATCGCGGCAATCTCAACAGCGGCTTACGCGGAATCGCCGATATCGGACCCGTAATGGGCGAATTGCGTGCCACCTTGGCTTCCCTGCGCGAAATTACCCGCCAATTCGAACAAAGTCCCCGCGGTTACCTGCTCGGCCGCCAGCCCACCCGAGAGTTTCAGCCATGAATCTGCGCGCCCTTCTCCTCCCCACCCTGCTTTCCGGCGCATTGAGCGCCTGCACCATCCTGCCGGAATCTGAACCACTCGACGTGTATCGGTTGCCGGGCGGTGAATTTGCATCCGCGGAACACACCACAGCATCCGGCCCCACCGTGCGCGTGCTGCGTCCATCCAGCAGCACACAACTGGCCGGGCGAGCCATCGTGGTGATTCCGGATGATCGCCGCATTTCGGTCTATCAGAATTCCGCCTGGACCGATCCCGTTCCATTGTTGTTGCGTGAGCGCATCATTGACGCGCTACGCGCGGATGGTCACATGGCCGCTGTCAGTTCAGACGTACGCAGCCTGCAGGCGGATCTCGAACTGGATGGGAATGTGCGCGCCTTCCAGAGCGAATACCGCAACGGCCAGCCCGAAGTGGTGGTGCGCATTGACGTCCAACTGATCCACAGCGGCAACCGTCAGATCCTCGCCAGCCGTCGCTTCGAAACACGCGAGGCGGCCTCCGACACGGCCGTCCCGGCGGTCGTCGACAGTTTTGGCATCGCCTCCGACCGCATTGCGCAGGAGATCGCGCAATGGGCCGTCCAGAACGGAGGCGGCGCCAACGCACGCTAACGGTGCGACAGCGAAGCCCGGCGGACCATCACGGTGCGCCGGGCCTGTCGACATTCGTTTGAACCCCGGTGTCCATACCGACTTCGGACGCTGGCACGCCGATTGCTATTCCTCCCTCGTAGGGCGTTGAAGCACACCGCCCAGCACGCATGCACGTCATCACATCGGGCCCGACCAACGGCGGTCGCACACCCCGCGGATCAACGCTGATCCCCGACGAGCCCCGAATGTTTTCCGGTTCGCGCCGGATGGATTGTTGCGAGGGATATCATGGGCAAACAAAAACTGGTAATGGTCGGCAACGGCATGGCCGGGGTGAAAACCCTGGAAGAAGTACTGAAATACGCCCCGGACAAGTACGCGATCACCGTTTTCGGCGCCGAGCCGCACGGCAACTACAACCGCATCATGCTCTCGCCAGTGCTCGCCGGCGAGATGAGCCTGCCGGAAATCATGCTCAACGACGTGGATTGGTACACCGACCACCACATCACGCTGTACACCGGCCGCAAGGTCATCGAGATCGACCGTATCCGCCGTATCGTGCGTGCCGATGACGGCACCGAAGCAGAATACGACCGCCTGCTTCTCGCAACCGGTTCCACCCCCTTCATTCTGCCGGTGCCGGGCGCTGATCTTCCGGGCGTGATCGGCTATCGCGACATCGCCGACACCGAGGCCATGATCGAAGTCGCCAGGACCCATCGCCAGGCAGTCGTCATCGGCGCCGGCCTGCTCGGCCTGGAAGCGGCCAACGGTCTCGTTTTGCGTGGCATGGACGTCACGGTGGTGCATCTCGCCGACTGGATCATGGAGCGTCAGCTCGACAAACCTGCAGGCGACATGCTGCAGGCCTCGCTTGAAGCCAAAGGTCTGAAATTCTTCCTCAACGCACAGACCACCGAACTCATCGCCGGTGAAGACGGCCGTGTCGCCGCACTCAAGCTGCGCGACGGGACCACGCTGCCGACCGACCTGGTGGTCATGGCCGCTGGCATTCGTCCCAACACCGAATTGGCTGAATTGGCCCATCTGCACTGCAATCACGGCATCGTCGTAAACGACACGATGCAGTCCGTCACCGATCCGCGCATCTATTCCATCGGTGAATGCGTCCGCCATCGTGACGTGAGCTATGGCCTGGTGGCGCCGCTGTTCGAACAGGCCAAGGTTGCCGCCAACCATCTGGCAGGCTTCGGCATCGGTCTGTACGAAGGCTCGGTGACCTCAACCAAGCTCAAGGTCACCGGTATCGAGGTGTTCTCGGTCGGCGACTTCGCCGGCGGCGAGGGATTCGACGAAATCATCCTCCACGACCAGGCCGGCGGCGTGTACAAGAAAGTCGTCCTCAAGGACAACAAGGTTGTCGGCTCGGTGATGGTGGGCGACACCACCGATGGCGCGTGGTACCTCCAGCTCCTGCGCGAAGAGAAAGACGTGACCGAGATCCGTGACCACCTGATGTTCGGCCAAAGTTTCGCCCAGTCACAACAGAAAGACCCCCACAGCCTTGCCGCGAGCATGCCCGACACTGCCGAGGTGTGCGGCTGTAATGGCGTGTGCAAAGGCGACATTGTTCGCGCGATCAAGGAAAAAGGCCTGACCACCGTTGAGGACGTGAAAAAGCACACCAAAGCGGCGGGCTCCTGCGGTTCATGCAGCGGTTTGGTCGAGCAGATTCTCGTCTCCACCGTCGGCGGCACCCGCGCGGTCACCGACAAGCATTCCAAGCCGATCTGTGGCTGCACCGAACACAGTCACGGCACGGTGCGCCAAGCAATCCGGGCGCGCAAGCTGCTGACGATTCCGGACGTGCTGCACGAACTCAAATGGAACACTCCGAACGGCTGCGCAACCTGCCGTCCGGCGCTCAATTACTACCTGATCTCGACCTGGCCGCACGAAGCCGAGGACGATGCGCAAAGCCGCTTCGTCAACGAACGCAGCCACGCCAACATCCAGAAGGACGGCACCTACTCCGTCGTGCCACGCATGTGGGGCGGACTGACCACGCCCGACGAACTGCGTGCGATCGCCAACGTGGCCGAGAAATACGACATCCCCACCGTCAAGGTCACCGGCGGCCAGCGTATCGATCTGCTCGGCGCGAAAAAGGCCGACCTGCCGGAGATCTGGAGCGATCTCAACAAGGCCGGCATGGTTTCAGGCCACGCCTACGGCAAGAGCATTCGCACGGTAAAAACCTGCGTTGGCGCCGAACACTGTCGCTTCGGCACGCAGAAGTCGATGGATATGGGCGTCAAGCTCGAGAAAATGCTGTTCGGCATGTGGAGCCCGCACAAGGTCAAGCTGGCAGTCTCCGGCTGCCCGCGCAACTGCGCCGAATCGGGCGTCAAGGACGTGGGTGTGATCGGCGTCGATTCAGGCTACGAAATCCACGTCGCGGGCAACGCCGGCATCAAGACCGAGGTCGCCCAGTTCCTGTGCAAGGTCGAGACTGAGGAAGAGGTCAAGGAATACAGCGGCGCCTTCCTTCAGCTTTATCGCGAAGAGGGCTACTACCTCGAACGCACGGTGCATTACGTCGATCGTGTCGGCATGGAGCACATCAAACAGAAGGTTCTGGAAAACGCAGAGAGCCGCAAGGCGCTTTACGCGCGCTTGCTCTACACGCTCAAGGACGAACCCGATCCGTGGGCCGAGCGTGTCAAACAACAGGATCTGCGCAAACAGTTCATCCCGCTCACGCTTGCAGACTGACGACCACCTTCCACCGGGGCTCTCGCCCCGGTTCGCACCGAACATCGTTAGAGGAAAGAATCATGTCCGACACCACCGCCAAACTTGTCTGGCACCACGTCTGTGCCGTCGAGGACATCCCCAAACTCGGCGCCCGCCGCCTCGAGGAAACCCCGCACGGCCCGGTCGCGATCTTCCGCAACAACGAAGACGAGGTCTTCGCCCTGCTTGACCGCTGCCCGCACAAGAACGGTCCGCTATCGGCCGGCATCGTGCACGGCCGCAGCGTCACCTGCCCGCTGCACAACTGGCGCATCCAGTTCGAGGACGGCCAGGCCATGGAACCCGACGTCGGCTGCACCCGGCATTTCGCAGTGAAGACGGAAGACGGCCAGGTAATGATTCAGCTCTAGGCAAACGTCTGGCATTTTGCAGGAGCAACCCTGACCGCAAACGGCACAGAATCATCCACGCCGCACGCCGCTCCACCTTTTCCGCCACGGCGCCCAACACCGGGTGCCACGGCGCCCAGTATTACCCGGCGACTCCAACGATGGAGCGACTCCCTTCAGAAAAGCGGCCATTTCCCGACGCTGATGGCCTCTTTCTCGGCCCGGCCGGCGTGGAAAAGCGCTGGCGCACCCTCTGGGGCGCACCGCATCTGACGTCGGCCAAGATCTGATCTCGGTTAGGATTCAAGCATGAACAAGACTGCGCAGCTGCTCGCCACCACCATCGGACATGCCTCGCTGCGCGGTCCCCGCGAACGCAACGAAGACTTCTGCGGCGCGGCCACACCCGAGGGCATGGAACTCGACGCCAAGGGCGTACTGGCCGCAGTCGCCGACGGCGTAGGCGGCCACGCTGACGGCCGCCAGGCATCGGAATACACGGTGCGCGGCCTGCTCTCCGACTACTACGCCACCCCCGAGACCTGGAGCGTGGCGCGCAGTCTGAACACCGTCATCGGCGCACTCAACCGTTGGCTCCACTCCCACACCCAGAAAGCGCGCGAGTTCGCCGGCATGGCCACCACGCTGTCGGCGCTGGCGCTGCGCGGCCGGCGCTACACCATTGCCCACATCGGCGACTCGCGCATCTACCTGCTGCGCGGCGGCAAACTCAAGCGCCTGACTGCCGACCACGTATGGGCACACCCTGAACTGGACAACGTGCTGTCGCGCGCGGTCGGGCTGGATGATCGCATCAGCGTCGACGTCGCCGACGGCGATCTGGCCGAAGGCGATGTCTTCGCCCTGCTCAGCGACGGGGTGTGGGCCGTGCTCGGTGAAAAGCGCATCGCCGACATCCTGGGCCACTCAGCCACACCGGAGGCCGCCGCCAAACTGCTCACCGATGCCGCCATCGGCGACGGCGGCCAGGACAATGCCACCGCACTGGTGCTGCGCGTCGATCAACTCCCACGTGACGGCCTGCTCGACGTCATCGAACGCCTGCGTGCACGCCCGTTACCCCCAAAACTCAAGCCCGGCCAGAGCCTGGACGGTCTGACGGTGGTCGAGGTGCTGCACGAATCGCGCGCCACCCTGCTCTATCGCGTACGCGATGAACAGGGCCACGAGCGCGTGATGAAAACCCTGCGCCCGGAGGCCGACGCTCCCGAATTCACCGCCGCGCTGGCGCACGAAGAATGGCTCGCCAGCCGCGTCCACGACATCCGCTTCCCGCAGGTCGAGCCCAACCCGGCCACCTCGCACCTCTACTACCTGATGAGCTGGCACGACGGCGCCACGCTCGCCTCGCGCCTTGAGGCCGGCCACCGCTTTGCAATCCATGAAGCGACCGAACTCGCGCTCGAGATCGTGCGCGGACTGGCAACGCTGCATCGTTTGTCGATCGTGCATCGCGACATCAAACCGGCCAACCTGCATCTGGGCGAGGACAACCGGTTACGCATCCTCGATCTTGGTGTGGCCGCCTCCGACGGTCAGACTGAGGACTTCGGCGAGATCAACAACCCCGGCACACCGAGCTACATGGCGCCGGAACTGTACGCCGGCGAAACCGCCGACTTTCAGTCCGACCTTTACGCGGCCGGCGTCACGCTCTACGAATTGCTTACCCGCCATTTCCCCTATGGCGAGATCGAGCCCTTTCAGAAACCGCGTTTCGGCGACCCCGTGCCGCCCACCCGCTACCGCCCGGACATCCCGGCCTGGCTCGAGTCGGTGATTCTCAAGGCGGTCGCACGCGATCCGCGCGACCGTTTCGAAACCGCCGAGGAATTCCAGATCGCCCTCGAAGCCGGCGCCCTGCGCCCGCTCGCCGTGCCGCGCAGCACCCCGCTGCTGCGCCGCGACCCGAATCTTGGCATCCGCCTCGTGGCGGTCGGCTCGGTCGTGCTCAACGTGCTGCTGCTCTATCTCCTCTTCGCGCGCTGAAATACCGAAGCTGTCGCAGGCCGACGCACGTACCGAATGAGCCGCCTACGTTGCCCTCCGCTGCGTGGGCAACGAGCTGCCTCTCCTCGCGCACCGCAGTACGGCATGCCCCTTTCTCGCGCACTGCGGGATGCATGACGTCCCGCCGTGGTGCGGTTCCCGCTGTACGGGCACCTGCCGTTCTCGAAAAAAGCCACAAATCCCTTTATCCATGCGGCTTCAGGAAACTGGCACGGCATCTGCTTCATTGCATGTAAAGCTGTTCCATGCCCTGCCCAACGACGCAGGACCGAACGGGCAACGGCGCCCAGGATGGACACCGTTGGTCCGTCATGCGCCGTTGCCGGATACAGCCCGGATTCATTCCAATGACGGAGAACGAAATGAAGTTTGCAAGGATGCACCTCCCTCTCGACGGGTTGTCACACATCGCATTGACTGCCGCCTGTCCCGGCCACCGCCCGTTTCACTGACGGCGCGCCCGCGGCACAAGCCCTGCGCCAACGGCGCACCCCAAAAGCACAAACCTCCATGGTGTCCAACGGCGGACACCAAAGACCCGTATTGCCCGGAGAATCCAACGATGGACAAGAAATCCTTTCTGCAGACTGGTCACACGCCCACGCTGATTGCCGCCTTTCTGTATTTCGACCTCGCCTTCATGGTGTGGGTGCTGCTCGGCCCGTTGGCCGTTAACATTGCCGAAGACCTTTCCCTGACGCCTTCGCAGCAGGGACTGATGGTCGCCACCCCAGTGCTTGCCGGCGCGGTGCTGCGCCTCGTGATGGGGGTGCTGGTCGATCGCCTGTCACCGAAAAACGCCTCCATCATCGGTCAGCTGGTCGTCATGGCCGCGCTGTCCTGGGCCTGGCTTGGCGGGATCCACACTTACGAGCAGACGCTGATCCTCGGGCTGTTGCTGGGCGTCGCCGGCGCGTCGTTCGCCGCCGCCTTGCCGCTCGCCTCGCGCTGGTATCCGCCCGAGCATCAGGGCACGGCGATGGGCATTGCCGGCGCTGGAAACTCCGGTACCGCGTTTGCCGCACTGTTCGCACCGGGATTGGCGATCGCCTTTGGCTGGCAAAACGTTTTCGGCCTCGCGCTGATTCCGCTCGTGGTGGTCTTCATCGCCTTCCTCTTCATGGCCAAGGATGCTCCCGACGCGCCGCCGTCCAAATCCATGAACGCGTATTTCGAGGTACTGAAAGACCGTGATTCCTGGTGGTTCATGTTCTTCTATTCGGTCACTTTCGGTGGCTTCGTCGGGCTGGCCTCGTCGCTGGTGATCTACTTCAATACCCAGTACGGCATGGATGCGAAGACCGCCGGTTACTTCACCGCCGCGTGCGTGTTTGCCGGCTCGGTCGTCCGTCCGATTGGCGGTAATGTCGCAGACCGTATCGGCGGCGTGAAATCGCTCTCGATGGTGTATGTCGCCGCTGCCGCCTTCCTCTTCATGGTCAGCTTCGGTCTGCCGTCGCCGTGGATGGCGCTTGCAGCCTTCGTGGGTGCAATGCTCGCGCTGGGCATGGGCAACGGCGCAGTATTCCAGCTCGTGCCGCAACGTTTCCGTCGCGAAATCGGGGTGATGACCGGCCTGGTCGGCATGGCCGGTGGTGTGGGCGGCTTCTACCTCGCATCCAGCCTCGGCTACTCGCAGGAATTGACCGGCAGCTATCAGCTCGGCTTCCTGATTTTCGCCGGCCTCTGCCTGACCGCACTGATCGGTCTGACCAGCGTGAAGAAGCGCTGGCGCACCACCTGGGGCGCTCCGCATCTGACCGCCGCCCGGATCTGAGCCTGATCAACGGCCGTGCTTCCCGCGCGGCCGTTTTGCGGCGTCAGGCGACCGAACGGTAGATCTGAACCGCTCCGCCCTGCGCGAGTCTCACTCGTATCGTATTCGCACGCTGAACCATGATCGGGCGCGAACTCCCTCCCTTCAGCCGTCGCCGTTTCCTGGCGGCGGCATTGAGCGCACTGGCCTTGCCGCGCGTACCCCGGGTGCAGGCGGCGGAACCTCTGTTGCGCACACTTCCTGCGACCGGCGAACGCCTCCCGGCAGTCGGCATGGGCACGTGGATCACCTTCGACGTGAATCCGGCCGTGGGCAACACCGCTGCGCTCACGGCACGCTGGCAGGTGCTGCAGGAGTTCTTCGCAGCCGGCGGGCGGATGATCGATTCCTCTCCGATGTATGGGCATGCCGAAGCGGTGCTGGGGGAATTGTTGCCTCAGACGCCCGGCTCCGACGCGCTGTTTTCGGCGACCAAGGTATGGACGCCGGGCCGGGGAATGGGCGAGCGGCAGATGGCTCGCTCACTCGATCTGTGGAAACTGCCGCACTTCGATCTGATGCAGATCCACAACCTGGTGGACCAGGCCACCCATCTACCCACCCTGCAACGCATGAAGGAAGCCGGTGAAATCCGCAGCGTGGGCATCACGACCTCCCACGGCCGACGGCACGCAGAATTTGCGCGTCTCATGCAACGCGAACCGCTGGATTTCGTGCAATTCACCTACCACATCGCGTACCGACAGGCGGAAGAACGCTTGCTGCCGCTGGCGGCCGATCAGGGACTGGCGGTGATCATCAACCGGCCGTTCGACGGCGGACGGCTGTTCCGTCGCGTGCGCGGGGTGCCGCTGCCGGGCTGGGCGGCAGAGCTTGGCTGCGACAACTGGGCGCAGGTCTTTCTCAAGTTTGTGGTTTCGCACCCCGCGGTGACCTGCGCCATTCCCGCGACCTCGCAGCCGACGCACATGCGCGAGAACATGGGGGCGGTGACCGGACCGCTCCCCGACGTGGCGCTACGCCGGCGCATGGCGGAGGATTTCGAGCGGCTGAAGTGAAATACCCACGCAGCTCGGACTCCGCTCAGCATTCGCCCTTACGTCGGCGCTCCGCTACGTGGCAGGACGACCTGCGAAGCCGCCTTGCGATTATTTTCCAGCGACAATCTTGCGCAGCTCCGGCATGCACGAACCACAGGAGGTCCCGCACTGGAGCGTGTGCTGCAGGGCATTGAGGTCGGCACCTTCGGCGACCGCCTTGCGGATCACCTTCTCTGACACGCCAAAACAATTGCACACCGTGCGTCCGACGCTGGCGACGCCCTTCGGCGGTGTCGGCACGGAAGCAAACAGCCATTGGCGCATCGGCTCAATGTTCTGGCCGGCAATCATCGCGTCAGCGATCCAGTCGAACGCCACCGTTTCGCCGCCAAGACGAATCGCGAGGAGACGCCTGCCTTCGATCCTGGCGCGTTTGTCGATACCGCGCGCACCGTCCCGCAGACGCAGCAACTCACCGCCCTCCTCGCAACCGAAAATGTCGTCGATCGGACGCAGAGCCTGACCGGGCATGGCGTGCGCATGAGCGGTGCGCAGCGCAACGACCGGCTGTTGCCGTCCGGCAAGCGAGATCGCTGCATAGCCGAACTGTTTCAGATGCGGACGCAGTGCGTCCATCCATTCCACCGCCTGCGCCTGATCGACCGCCACCGCCGCCCAACACGCACGCCATTCGAGATCCGTCGCCGGAGCGATGCTGACCGCAACCTGTTTGAGCGCGGGCTGTTTTGACATCGGATCCGTCGCCGATGAAGTGAGAAAATTGGCGCCGGCGTGCGCCAGTGTTGCGCCGCCCCAGTGCATCGGAATCCACGCCTGACCGGGTGCAACGCCGTCATCGGGCTCGACCGGCAGCACGATCTCGCCCCGTTCGCTTTTGATTCGCACCAGCGCGCCGGCGGTGAAGTCACGGCGCACGAGATCGACCGGATGCACCGCAATCGCCGCGCGCGGAGTGTGGCCCCATAACTGCGGCACCTTGCCACTGCGGCTCATGCCATGCCACTGGTCACGCAAACGACCGGTGGTGAGCATGAACGGACGCCGTGCGGAGGTGCGTTCGGGGGTCAGCGATTGACGCTCCGGGAAGCCAACCCTGGCAAAACGAGCGCGCCCGTCCTCGGTGGGAAACACGTGATCCTCGAACAAACGCGCAACCCCTTTCTCCGCGCCCTGCGGGAACGGCCATTGCGTCGGACCGAGCCGCTCCAGCACGGCGTGTGACAGACCGCTCATGTCGCAGTCGCGGCCGGCGGTCAGCGTGACGTGTTCATCGAAAACTTCGGCGTCGTTCTGGAAATCGAACAGTCCTTCCGATTTGTCCAGACGCCTTGCCAGACGGCGCGCGAAATCGGCGGCAATCGCCCAATCGGCACGTGATTCACCCACTGCGGGGATCGCCGGCTGAACACGCGTGACACGACGCTCGGAATTGGTCACCGTGCCGGACTTCTCGCCCCAGCCGGCGGCCGGCAGCAGCAGATCGGCAAATTCAGCGGTTTCAGTGTCGGCATAAGTTTCCTGCAATACAACGAACTCGGCCTTGCGCAGCGCTTCATGCACTTCCCGCTGATTGGGCATCGACTGGGCCGGGTTGGTACAGGCAATCCACACCGCCTTGATTTTGCCCTCGGCGATCGCTTCGTACATCTGTACCGCCGCCAATCCCGGCGATTCGGGCAGTTTCGGAATACCCCAGAGTTTGGCGATTTCCTCGCGATGGGCGGGAATGTTCGGGTCGCGGTGACCGGGCAGGATCGACGCCAATGCGCCCACCTCGCGTCCGCCCATTGCATTGGGCTGACCGGTGAGTGACAACGGTCCTGCACCCGGGCGGCCGATCTGGCCAGTGGCCAGATGCAGATGAATCAGCGCGGCATTGTTGCCCGCACCGTGGTGCGACTGGTTCAGGCCCTGACACCACATCGACAATGCCGCGCGGGACGTGCCAAAGCGGCGCGCGGCCTCGACGATTTCCTCCGCCTTGAGTCCGCAAGCGGCGGCAACGTTGCCGGGCGAATATTCGGTCAGTGCGGCGCGCAGTTCGTCAAAGCCGTTGGTGTGATCGCGGATGAAGTCCCGGTCGATCAGGTCTTCCCACATCATCACGTGCAGCATCGCGTTGTACAGCAGCATGTCGGCGCCCGGCGCAATCTGCAGATGCAGATCGGCGAATTCGGCGGTTTCGGTGCGGCGCGGATCGACAACGGTGATCGTCATGTGCGGGTTTGCACGCTTGGCATCCTCGATGCGACGGAAAAGGATCGGATGCGCCCATGCGGTATTCGAGCCGGCAATCAGCAGGTGATCGGCGAGCGCGATGTCTTCGTAGCTGCACGGCACGCTGTCGGCGCCAAGTGTGCTCTTGTAACCCACCACCGCACTCGACATGCACAGGCGCGAGTTGGAATCGATGTTGTTGGTGCCCACCAGCGCGCGTGCGAGCTTGTTGAAGACGTAATAGTCCTCGGTCAGCAGTTGACCGGAAAGGTAGAACGCAACGGCGTCCGGTCCATGCTCACGGATGATGTCGGCAAAGCGATCAGCGGCGGTGTCGAGCGCGGTCCCCCAGTCGGTGCGTGCGCGTTCGGTCTCACGCGACGTGCGCAGCTCCGGGTAGAGCGCACGGCCGGCCGCACCGGAAGTGAGATGCAGCGTCGAACCCTTGGTGCACAAGCGACCGAAATTGGCCGGATGTTGGGCATCGCCGCGCACGCCGGTAATCCGGTCCGCGCCATGTTCGATATACAGGCCACAACCGGTGCCGCAATAACAACAGGTCGCACGTGTTTCTCTGGCGGCGATTGCGAGACGCGACGGATCTTCAGCTCGGTCCATCGTCCCTCCTCAGGCCACCGCGCGCGTGGCGCGTGCAGCAGTGGTTTGTTTGCCCAATGCGGCGACTTCCCCCACCACGAGGATCGCCGGCGAGGTGAAACCCTCGGCCTCGATGCGAATCGGCAGTTCAGCCAGTGTGCAGATGAGCTGGCGCTGGGCCGGCGTCGTGCCCGCAGCGATCGCCGCCGCCGAGGTCTGCGGCGACATCCCGGCGGCCACCAAACGCGCCACGATGTCGAACACGCGCGACAACCCCATGTAGATCACCAGCGTGGTACCGGTCTTCGCCAGCGCCGACCAGTCCGGGCCGGAACCATTGCCACAGGTTCCGGTGACGAAGGTCACGCCATGCGTATGGGCGCGGTGCGTGATCGGAATGCCGATGGTCGCCGGCACCGCGATACCGGCAGTGATGCCCGGCACGACTTCGGTCTCGACACCGGCTGCGGCGAGCGCCTGAATTTCCTCGCCACCACGCCCGAAAACGAATGGGTCACCGCCCTTGAGGCGCACGACAGTCTTGCCACGGCGGGCATAGCGCACCATCAGGCGATGAATGAAGTCCTGCGATGTCGAGGGCCGACCACCACGCTTGCCCACGCGCAGCACCGTCGCGCCCCTGCGCACTCGCGCCAGCACGTCATCCGACACCAGCGCATCGGCGAGCACAACCTCGGCCTCCTCGCCAAGAATGCGTGCCGCACGCAGCGTCAGCAGATCGACTGCTCCGGGGCCTGCGCCAATCAGGAATACCTTGCTCATCTGTCTCTCCGTTGTGCTTCTGCGTCCCGCCACGGCAAACAGCGCCACATTTTCCGGGCGCCCTGTCACGGAATGCAGGGGGATGGGCGCCGTTGCCCGGTCGACAGAACCGGACCCTCAACAGCCCGCTCCTGTACCCACACAAGCACAAGCCGTGCCAGTCACCGGAGCCTTGTGAAGGCATTGCCACGCCGCCGCGCACGACGATGAGACGAAACACGTTGCATGGGCACGAGCCGTCACTGAAATCTCGCCTCTAGGGGCAGGGGACTTCACTCAGAGACAAAGCATGCTGTCGCTCGCCGGCTTGGCGGCATGGTCGCGGCAAGGGGAAGAAATCTGCTGCGGACGGGCTTCAGCCCCCGCGGCAGGATGCTCATCGCACTCGCAGAGCAGTTCTGCTTTCGCCCGTACATCGTTCATCACCGCAATCAGCAGCACGAGAAGAATGGGCACGACGAAGGCGTAGAGGGCCTGGATGCGCTGTGAGGCGGTCAGTGGTGGCATACGGCTTGCAGCTCGGCTAGGGGCAGATGCCCGACCGTATTGTTCAAGCATCATGCGTGCCACTTCACCCC
>DATGNI010000073.1:0-7182 GCA_035306825.1 Azoarcus sp.
CTGAAGGAAAAATTGCTCGCCGCAGTACGGGGCGGGATCGCCACCGCGCTGATTCCGGAAGAAAACGTCAAGGATCTTGCCGAAATTCCGGAAACCATCAAAAACGCCATTGAAATCATTCCGGTCCGCTGGTTTGACAAGGTGCTTGAACACACCCTGGAGCGACAGCCGGAGCCGTTTGAGGAAACCCCGGCGTCAGAGGTGCCGCCGACAAGTGAAGTCGAAGCCACAAAAGCGCTTCGCGCCCACTGAGGTTTCAGAATGTTTCGCTGAAAGAGCCGATGCCGCGCCCTTGAGCGCGGCATCGTTTGTTGACAGTAGTCAATCCCGCACGCTATACAAATTCGAGTACCACCATTGCCTGGATGTTCCAAACGCGGCGCAGATCGCAAACACACAGGCGTTGTCCGACCAGATCGGCTTGAATGCTCAACACCAAAGGGGACTTCAGTGAATAAATCCGAACTCGTAGAGACCATCGCCGCAGAGGCAGATCTATCCAAAGCGGCTGCAAGTCGTGCGTTGGGTGCGACAATCGATGCGGTACGCAAGGCACTCAAAAAAGACGACACCGTTACCTTGGTTGGTTTCGGCACCTTTTACGTAGGGAAACGTGCCGAACGAAATGGCCGAAATCCACGAACAGGTCAGAGTATCCGTATCCAGGCAGCAAAAATTCCGAAATTCCGCGCTGGTAAGGGGCTGCGAGATGACGTAAAATAGCGCCTTTAGCGGCCCAGCGTACCGGGCCCTCGGTGCGGGTGCTTAGCTCAGTTGGTAGAGCGTCGCCTTTACACGGCGAATGTCGGCGGTTCGAGCCCGTCAGCACCCACCATGAATTGACATGAAATCATGAAGTTAAGAAGCCCGGCTTGTCCGGGCTTCCTTCTTTTCAGGCGCCCTGAAAGAGCCTCTGCCAACCAAAAAGAGCAAAATCCCAACCGAAGAATCGCCTGGTTTGGGGCGGCGTTGAAGTTGAGAAAGAAAGTAAAGCCCGGACACGATTCCGGGCTTTTTTCATTTGCGTTGCGGTTTGACCGGGTGGATTCCGTCCGGGATACTTAAGTGGGTCCGGTCTACTGCCTGCCGGGAGCTTTCTCACTTCTACCGCAATCGAGGTGCTTGTGATGCGAATTTTCGATGAAATGGAATCAGAGGTTCGTGGTTATATCCGATCCTTTCCGGTGGTGTTCGATGTCGCACGCGGCGCTGAGATATTCGATGAGCATGGCAGCCGCTACATCGACTTTTTCGCAGGGGCGGGGGTGCTCAATTATGGGCATAACAACCCCAAACTCAGCGATGCCATGGCCGCGTATCTCCAGCGCGGTGGCATCGTTCATGCACTGGATAAGGCAACCGTAGCCAAACGGACCTTTCTGACCAAATTCCGCGACATTATTCTTGCGCCGCGCAATCTCAACTACAAAGTGCAATTTACCGGCCCGACCGGCACAAACGCGGTCGAGACTGCGCTCAAGCTGGCACGCATGGTCAAGCAGCGCTCCAATATCATCGCATTTACCAACGGTTATCACGGCCTGACATTGGGTTCTCTTGCCGTCACCGGAAACTATTATTACAAGGATGAATCTTACGGTTCGCGCAGCAACAGCGCCTTCATGCCGTTCGATGGTTTTCTCGGTGAGGGCGCCGACAGCATTGAATACATGCGACGTTTCCTTGAAGACGGCAGCAGCGGCGTGGATCTTCCGGCGGCGGTGATCGTCGAAACGGTGCAAGGAGAAGGGGGTGTAAATGTCGCCAGTATCGAGTGGCTGAAGCGGCTTGAGTCCCTGTGCCGGGAATTCGATATCTTGCTGATCATTGATGATATCCAGGTCGGCAATGGGCGCACAGGCACCTTTTTCAGCTTTGAGCGAGCTGGAATTCAGCCGGACATGGTGACGCTGTCGAAATCCATCGGTGGCGGCCTGCCGATGGCATTGCTGCTGATGCGTCCTGATATCGACCAATGGCAGCCGGGCGAACATACAGGCACTTTCCGCGGCAACAATCTGGCCTTTGTTGCGGCCGCTGAAGCGCTGGATTATTGGACGAATGATGACCTGGCTTCGGCGGTCAAGCATAAAGGTGAAATCATGCGCAGCGAACTGGAACGGATCGCTGAACGTTTTCCCGGGCTGGAAGCGCGCGTCCGCGGGATCGGCATGATTTGGGGCGTCGAACTGGCCAAAGGCGTAGCTTCGGAAGCCTCCACCGAAGCCTTTTCGCGCGGTCTGGTCATCGAGACCGCTGGGGCTGACGACCAGGTATTGAAGTTTTTGCCGTCCCTGCTGATTGATGAAGAAACCTTGCGGGAAGGGCTGGCGATCGTGGAAGCCTCGTTTGAGGCACTGGATGAGCAGCGCCACAAAATGCTGTCTGGAAGGTAAGCATTTCCGCGCCAGCAGATTGAATGTTTTTCGGACTTCTCTGGAACCGCGTTAGATCGGGCGGATTTGTGTTGCGGCACGGATGAATAACCGGTTGGTGGGATCGGCTACGGTTGCGGGTGGGGGAAGAGCGTGGCCAATGCTTGACGAAATGCCCCGGTCCACATAGAATCCGCGCTTCTCTTCTGGGGCGGTTAGCTCAGCGGTAGAGCACTGCCTTCACACGGCAGGGGTCACTGGTTCGATCCCAGTACCGCCCACCAAGACAAGACCCGCATGGCTGTTGGCCGTGCGGGTTTTTCTTTGCCTACACTAGGGAAGGCGCGGACGTGGCTGGTGTAATTCCTGGTGTAAATGAGGCACGGTCGCCGGTTCTGGTGAGCTTCATCAGGGCGCTTTCCTGGCGATCGTCGTTGGAGGAAGCCGAAGCGGGCTTGACCTGATTGTAGTGCTGTCTCCATTGCTCGGTTACGGAACCACTTCATCCTCCGGCCACGCGACCCGAACGTGTAACCTGGGCGGTTCCATCTGCACGGCAGCACGGAACAATGCCGCCAACTTCGCCAACTCGTGTGATGGTGAGGCCTTAAACTCGGCCGTGTATTCCTGTTTCGGGATGCGTTTCACGTCGTTCTTCCTCTCATGGTGTCGATCCTGCGACGGGTACGTTGGAAGGCGAAATTCGTGGGGCACCTCATTTCCCCGCACGATCGTTGCCGATGCCCAGTGCCCGAATTCGTCGTTTCGAGCGCGTCACAAGTTAAAGCAAAAACGCCACCTCAAAAGGGTGGCGTTTTTGTTTGTGTGTTGTTTGGGCTCGCAGGTCAGGTGCGACCGGCCGGGAAGTGGTAGCAAACGGCGAACCTGTGAAGTCCAAGCGCCCGTTTTCCGGGTCAGGTGCTCGAATCCACCTCAAGGTGAGTGGACATGCCCTGTACATGGGGGCAGGTGCCCACGGCCTCCTCGATCGCGGCCTTGGTGTGCTGATCAGGGACCGTGCCTTTGAGCGTCACGCAGCCGTTGGAGACCTCGATGCTGACCTTGCCGATCTCCATAAGGTGATTGTTATCGGTCAGGCGTTGACAGACCAGCTCATGAATCCGTTCATCAGACAGGTCCTCGCCTTCAGAACCCGGGCGTTCATGAGCGGGTGGGCCGTCTCTGCCGTACGCATCTTTGCTGATGTTGGCCGCCTTGTGTTCGGTCCCACGAGCGGCTCCGTTACCGGGGGCATTGGCGCTCTTGTGGTCTTCGTCGTTGCCATAGGCCTCATAGGCCTCGCCCTTCAGAATGTGGCGAGACTGGGGATCCTGTAACTCGTCAATTTCCGAGGGAACGGGCGAGCCCGGTGAGGCGGTTTGCGTGTGTTCGTTTTTGCGCTGGCTCGCGTCTTTGTGCTCGCTACGGCCGTCGGAGGGGCGGGAATCCTGTGTACTCATGCGATCAACCTCCTGAAGTTCATCGGCACGGGAAAGGGAAGATGCGCGCCCGGTGCCGGGTCGAAGAAATCAGTATGCGTGTTCACCGGCAGACTTCTGTGCGTCGGTGTACCAAATGTGGGCAGCCGTTTTGACAGTCGATGTCTCGGAAATCAGGCCATGAGGATTCGGCTCATTCCGCTTGGCGCGCGTCAGTGTCGAAAACGCAAAGTAGGCCGCCAACCCCGGGGAGTGAGGAGGGCTGCCGGTTTGCCAGTCACTGATGTTCATGTCCGGTTCACTGAGCCGGGGGCGGAGTGAGTCGATCGTCTTCATCCTTGTCCTCGTCAGTACCTGAGTTGAGGGTATATGCGACCGAATTCGTCTGATGCCAATCACACGTCGCGTCGCTGAGGATGCTTTGTGTGGTTTGCATCGTTGGCTCTCAACGTTGAATCAACCTTAGTTGCCCGGAGCGGTGTGTGCAGGGCTGCGTGGTAAGTCCATGCAAATGGGGCCGGGGGCGTGCATTGGGCGTGAACGCAGTCATTGAGGGCATTCGTTACATCATTCGGGGGTTGTTTACACAAGACTTGTTACCTTGAGCGCTGTGCCCTTTGGCCGGCTGCCGGTTTCGTTGACACTTTGTTAAGGCGTTAAACGAGACAGGGGCCGTAGATGAAGATATCCAACGCCGAGACACCCAACGCCGAAATTGCGCGGCTTCACAAGAAAGTGGCCAAGCTCAAGTGGAGCGCGACATCCTGATAAACACCGGGCCTGCTTCGAAAGAGTCGATGTGATATTCGGTTTCGCGGCGAAATACCGAGGGATCGGGCCGGTGAATTAGATGTGCGAAGCGCTCGATATGAGCTCGCAAAACGGACTCTCCTGCGCCTGAGCGCTGTTTCTTCTTGTGCTTTTTTTGTGCTGTGTCTGGAACCTGCATGGCTTATTCTTCAGTGCAGAGTCTGAACCATTTTCCGGACACACCTACTGGCGCGAAAACGTTTGGAGAGAAAACAATGGCGCAAACCAGCCATCCCTTCACACACGTATTCAGACACGGAGCAATCCCTTCCGGTCATGGCGTTTTGCAACGAACGCACGATGCGGGAGTGAAAGTCGGCAAGCTGTGCGGACCAATCCGTCCGGAAAAGCAGAGCGCGTCTGGAACATAAGCTACGCATACAGCAAAAAATCGCAGGATAGAAACCTGAAGATGGGTTTCTGTCTGGCCACGATGCTGGTCAGATTTCATGCACGATCATCTACGCTGATGACGAGAGGGTGGTAGTGCAGCGTGGTTGAATCGTAGCTCGGCTGACCAATGGATGAGCAATTCAGGAGAGTCGAGAAGTGAGTTCGTTACTTTCCAGTCGTAGAGGGTTCGGCTCAAGCCGCCGAGTCCCAGGGTATTCACTCGCCAATTGTGGCGTAGCGCTACTGTTGCTGACGGCGTTGCTGGTTTTATCCGGTTGTCGTTACCCCACTGACATCGAACATTCACTGGAAAATATCCGCGGGAAGGTATTGAACGTAGGACTGACTGAAAACCCGCCCTGGGTGATGCGTTCCGATAACGGTCCTGCCGGCCTCGAACCGGAGATCGTTGCGGCGCTCGCCGAAGAACTCGATGCCGAGGTGCACTGGCATTGGGGCAGTGAAAGTGCCCTGTTGCAAGCTTTGGAAGAACGTCAGCTGCATCTGGTCATCGGGGGGCTCACCAAGCATTCCAGGTTAAGCGAGCTCGCAGCGCCGACCAAGCCATACCATGAGAGCGTTTATACGGTGGGATACCCTTCTGACACTGAAGTGCCGGCCTCTTTGAAGGATGAAAATGTCGCGATTCATCCCGTGAATCACTTCATCAAGGCACTGCGCGACGAAGGCGCCAATCCCCAACGGCACACAGAGCTCGCCGATGCCGACACCGCAGTTGCGGCGCCCATCTGGTGGCTGCAGGCTCATGGATTCAAGCCGGGCGAATGGGAACTGGCGACGGATCAACACGTGATGGCGCTGCCGAAGGGCGAGAACGCGTGGATGCTGACAGTGCAGCGCCATCTTGACGATCAAACCCATATTGGTCAGCGCTTGCAGCAATTGGAGGCTGACAGATGAAAGTCCGCGCGCATTATGAGTTGCCTCGTGAAAAACAGGCCGATCTTGACTATTTGATCCGTCTGGAATGGTGGAGTCTGGGTACCCGCATCTCGATCGTGATCGTGCTGGCGCTCGTTCTCGGCAACAGCCAGGCCATGAAAGCGGCCTGGCTGGAAGACATGTTGGCGTTGATTCCGCCGATCGCGTTCCTCATCGCAATGCGTTTCCGGCATCGTCCGCCGAACGAAGAATTTCCATACGGCTATCAACGCATTCCGAACATCGCTTTTCTGTGTTCCGCCGTGGCGTTGACACTGGTTGGAGCTTATCTGCTGTTCGATTCAGCCTTCAAACTGATCACGGTAGAGCATCCCAGTATTGGGGCCATCTATCTGTTTGGCGAAACGGTTTGGATGGGCTGGGTAATGATCGCGGCGCTGGTGTATAGCGTCATTCCGCCGATCATCATCGGGCGGTTGCAAGTCAAGGCGGCAACGAGGGTTCATGAAAAGACGGTCTTTGTAGATGGCAAAATGAGCAAGGCCGACTGGATGACCGGCGTTGCTGCGATCATCGGGATTCTCGGGGTGGGAGCCGGGTATTGGTGGGCTGACGCTTTGGCAGGAGCGCTCATCGCTGTGGATGTGACGAAAGACGGTGTAGCGAATCTCAGGGAGGCCGTCGGCGATTTGCTTGATCGACGCCCCCGTTTTACCGCGAAGGCCGAACCCGATGGTCTTGCCGAGGAGCTGGAAGCCGAACTGCTTGCGATGGATTGGGTGGTGAGCGCCGCCGTACGGTTGCGCGAAGAGGGGCACATACTCAGCGGCGAGGCTTTTGTCGTTCCTCGAAGCGATGAAAACCTGACGCGGAATCTCAGAGATGCCTGTCATACATTGAACAGTTACCACTGGCGAATTCACGAGGTGGTCATCACGGCTGTGCCGAGCGAGGCCGAGGCCGTGTCACCCGCCTGAATCAGCGAGTTTGGGCGTGCCGGAATGCTTCGATGGTTTCGCCTCCCTGGCTGTCATCGTGCGGTTTGACGATCCGCGCTCAGGCGCGCGGATCGGTCTTTCTGATACAATCGCGACCGTTCTTCCTGTGGCCGCCCGCGCAGCAAAAACCCGGTTTAATTTGTTGCCGAGCGCAGCCGATCCATGATCTTCATGCCGCGTCACAACGCGGGTTTTCGAAACGGTCGGTGCCCACCAACATCAGGAAACCCCGTTGCGAAGGCTCGGGGTTTTTGTTTCCCGGAG
>DATGNI010000074.1:0-23049 GCA_035306825.1 Azoarcus sp.
GTTTTGCCTTCGGCGTCACCGGTATCCGTTTCTTCGCCAAACAGCACGGTCGCCTCATAGCTTTTATCGGCGTCGAGCAACATTTGCGAAAACTTGGTCGCTTCGCCAAACGTCAGCGGAAGCAAACCGGTAGCCATCGGGTCGAGCGTGCCGGTATGACCCGCTTTCATCGCATTGAGCAAGCGTTTGGCGGTCTGCAATGCAGCGTTTGAAGTGACTCCGGCCGGTTTGTCGAGCAACAGCACACCGTCGATCTTCTCTCGCGGCGAACGCGCATTACTCATTGTCGTTACGTTGCGCCGCGCGGGATTCATCCTCAGCAATCACATCGTCAATCAAGCGTGACATGTGACTGCCTTGCTCGACCGAGCTGTCATAAACGAAATGCAGCTCCGGCGTCGTATGGATACGTATCCGACGGCCCAGTTCGCGGCGCAGGAAACCACTTGCCCGACGCAGTCCGACAAGAATTTCAGGCACCGCCTCCTGCCCCATCATCGAGGTAAAAAAGATCTTCGCATGGGCGTAGTCCGGCGTGATTTCAACGTCGGTCAATGTAATGAAGCCCACGCGCGGATCTTTGACTTCCGTACGGATCAGCTCGGCCAGTTCGCGCCGGATCTGCTCGACGACGCGTTGGCTGCGGGAAAAGTCCTTCGGCATCTGGAATCTACTCTTATTCGCTACGCCCTCACCTTACAGCGTGCGGGCAATCTCCTGGATTTCATAGACTTCCAGCTGGTCGCCGGCCTGGATGTCATTGTAGTTTTTCACTGACAAACCACACTCGAAGCCGTTCCGCACTTCCTTGACGTCATCCTTGAAGCGTTTGAGCGTTTCCAATACGCCACTGTGGATGACGGTGTTGTCGCGCAATACGCGTACGGTTGCGCCACGACGGATCAGACCTTCGGTGACATAACAGCCTGCGACCGCACCGATCTTCGGCACGCGGAACACCTCGCGAACCTCGACCATGCCGAGAACGTTTTCACGCCGTTCCGGAGAAAGCATGCCCGACAGCGCGGCTTTCACGTCATCGACCGCATCGTAAATGATGTTGTAGTAGCGGATGTCAATGTCAAAGCTCTCGGCCAGTTTGCGAGCACTGGCGTCTGCACGCGTATTGAAACCGATCACCACCGCGCTTGAAGCCTGCGCCAGGTTGACGTCGGTTTCGGTAATGCCGCCCACGCCGGCGTGAATCACATTCACGCGCACCTCGTCGGTGGAAAGCTTTTGCAACGACTGCACAAGCGCTTCCTGCGAGCCCTGAGTGTCGGCCTTGACAATCAGCGGCAGGATCTTGACCTCGGTCTCACTGCCCATTTGCTCCATGATGTTTTCAAGCTTGGCCGCCTGCTGTTTGGCAAGTTTGACATCGCGGAACTTGCCTTGACGGAAGAGTGCAATCTCACGCGCTTTCTTCTCATCACCAAGCGCCATGGCGCCATCGCCGGCGGCCGGAACGTCGGACAGACCCAGAATCTCCACCGGAATCGACGGTCCCGCAGACTCGACCTGCTTGCCGCTTTCATCCAGCATTGCCCGCACGCGGCCATAGGTTGCGCCAACCAGCAGCACATCTCCTTTCCTCAGGGTGCCGGACTGCACCAGCAACGAGGCCACCGGACCGCGGCCTTTATCAAGGCGCCCCTCGACGATCAGACCTTTGGCCGGTGCATCGACCGGCGCCTTGAGCTCCAGCACTTCAGCCTGCAACAGCACTGCCTCGAGCAAATTATCAATACCTTGCCCGGTTTTGGCCGATACTTCGACGAACATCACGTCGCCGCCGTATTCCTCGGGCACCACACCTTCCGAGACCAGCTCCTGCTTGACGCGCTCGGCGTTGGCTTCGGGCTTGTCAATTTTGTTTACCGCGATCACCAGCGGCACATCACCTGCCTGCGCGTGATGGATCGCTTCGCGCGTTTGCGGCATCACACCATCGTCCGCCGCAACCACCAGAATGACGATATCAGTGGCTTTCGCGCCACGAGCACGCATGGCTGTAAAAGCCTCGTGCCCCGGAGTATCCAGAAAGGTCAGCATGCCGTTGGGCGTTTTCACATGGTATGCACCGATGTGCTGCGTGATCCCCCCGGCTTCGCCCGAGGCGACCTTGGCCGTTCGAATGTAATCCAGCAGCGACGTCTTGCCGTGGTCGACGTGGCCCATGACGGTCACCACCGGCGCACGCTGCTCAAGCGGCGCGTCGGTTTGCTCTTCCGTGGTTTCGAGGAAGGCATCCGGATCATCCAGTTTGGCCGCAAACGCCTTGTGGCCCATTTCCTCGACAAGGATCATCGCCGTTTCCTGATCCAGCGATTGGTTGATCGTCACCATGGAGCCCATCTTCATCATGGCCTTGATGAGCTCATTCGCCTTGATCGCCATCTTGTGCGCCAGGTCCGACACGGTGATTGTCTCGGGCACCTGCACTTCATGGACGACGGGTTCCGTCGGAGCCTGGAAGTTGGATGCGGGCTCACCGCGCGAAGCACCGCCACGATTACGACCGCCGCCACGCGAACCACGCCAGTTTCCACCACCACCGGTTTCACCGCGCGTCTTCATGCCACCGCGACGGCGACTGTTTTCGTCCGGCTGATCACGGCGGGCACCACGTTCTGCGGCTTTGGCCGGACGATGCAACGTTCCTGAAGCGCCCTTGCGCGGCTCTTCTGCCGGTGCGGGCGGCGCAGCCGCCGCTTCTTCTTTCGCAGCAGTGGCCGCTGCCGCGGCTGCAGCGCGTGCGGCCGCCTCTTCCTGGCGCGCCTTGCGATCCATTTCCTGACGGAGTCGCAACTCTTTCATGCGCTCTTCTTCGCGTCGGCGGGATTCGATCTCTTCTTCACTCAGGAACGACTTGACCGGAGGCACCACGCGCTTTTTGCGCTTGACTGGAGCCGTCTGACTTTCAGCTTTCTTCGCCGCCGCGTCGACGGGCGCTTCTTTTTTCACTTCGGGTTCTGGTGCCGGCTCTGGCTCTGGCTCTGACTTTGACTCCGGTTCAGGCGCCGGTTTTGGTTCGGGCTTCGGCTCCGGCTTCGCTTCGGGCTCCGTTTGCGGTTGCGCAGGGGTGCTTTCGGCTGCCGTTGAGGGCACCTCGGCTGGCGTAACAGGCGCCTCTTGCACAGACGGCGCCTCACCTTTGGCAGACGCAACTTCCTCTTCCTTCGGCGTTGCGGCGCTCACCTCAGGGGTCTCATCGCGCTTGACCAGGACGCGTTTCTTGCGCACCTCGACCTGCACTGTGCGGGGGCGGCCCGAAGAGTCCGTGGAGCGAATCTCAGAAGTCTGTTTGCGCGCCAGTTTGATTTTTCCCTTGGGCTTGCCTTCGCCATGAGAACGACGCAAATATTCGAGCAGCTTCGCCTTGTCCTGCTCAGTGAGCAGATCCTCGACCCCGGCCTTGGCTACTCCCGCTTTTTTAAGTTGCTCGAGCAGCACTTTAGCCGGCATCTTCAGTTCGCCTGCGAACTGGGTAACGCTCATTTCATCCATCGATAGCTCTCCATCATTCTTCGAACCAGTGCGCACGGGCGACCGAAATCAAGGCCGCTGCGCGGTCTTCCGGAATGCCGGCGATCTCTACCAGTTCGTCGACAGCGAGGTCGGCCAGATTGTCGCGCGTCGTCACGCCGTTCTGAGCCAGCTTCGCCGCCAGTGTCTTGTCCATGTCTTCAAGATTGAGCAGGCTATCTTCTACACTCTCAATCTGCTCTTCAGTGACGATCGCTTCGGTCAGCAACACATTGCGCGCCCGCTCCCGCAACTCATTCACTGTTTCTTCGTCAAACGCCTCGATTTCAAGCATCTCGGCAAGCGGCACGTAGGCAACCTCTTCAAGCGAGCTAAAGCCATCATCGATCAGGATGTCAGCGACTTCCTCATCCACGTCGAGCTTGCTCATGAACAGCTCACACAACACACTGCGCTCCGCCTCGACCTTCTCCGCGGACTCTTCCTCGCTCATCAGGTTGATCGTCCAGCCTGACAGCTCCGTCGCAAGACGCACGTTCTGTCCGCTGCGGCCGATTGCAATCGCAAGATTGTTCTCGTCGACGACCACGTCCATGCTGTGCTTTTCTTCATCGATGACGATCGACACCACTTCCGCCGGCTGCAGTGCGGCAATCACGAACTCCGCCGGATCAGCTGCCCACACAATGATATCGACCTGTTCGCCGGCCACTTCATTGCGTACTGCCGTAACGCGCGAACCGCGCAGCCCCACGCAGGTCCCGATCGGGTCGATGCGTTGATCGTGTGACTGTACGGCAATCTTGGCGCGCAACCCTGGATCACGCGCGCACGCCTTGATTTCCAGCAGCCCTTCCTCGATTTCCGGCACTTCCAGCTCGAACAGCTTGGCGAGAAATTCTGGCGCAGTACGTGACAGAATCAATTGCGGACCACGCGCATTGCGATCGATTTGCTTGAGGAAAGCCTTTACGCGGTCACCAACACGCAACGCCTCACGCGGAATCATCTGGTCGCGCGGAATGACCGCTTCCAGGCGACCGATCTCGATAATCGCGTTGCCACGTTCCATGCGCTTGATTGAACCCGAAACAAGGTGTTCCTTGCGCTCGAGAAAATCATTGAGCACCTGCTCCCGCTCTGCGTCGCGGACTTTTTGGAGGATGACCTGTTTGGCTGCCTGAGCCCCGATACGGCCGAAATCGATCGGCTCGAGCGGCTCTTCGATGTAGTCGCCTACCTCGATGTCCTCCTGCTCTTCACGCGCATCAATGATGCCCAACTCGGCCTCATCGTTCGTCACCTCTTCATCCGGCAGGACCACCCACCGACGGAAGGACTCGTAATCACCACTTTCACGATCGATGACGACGCGCACGTCCGCCTCGTCATGAATGCCTTTCTTAGTCGCGGATGCGAGTGCGGACTCAAGCGCACCGAAGACGATTTCCCGATCGACATTCTTTTCACGCGCCAACGCATCTACAAGCAGCAGTATTTCGCGGCTCATTTATCAAAACCTCCACATCCGGGATTCAGAACCTGGGAACCAGGCGTGCCTTTTCAATTTCTTCCAGGGGAAAGGAAACCTCTCCCTTTGCGGTATTCAGTCGGACTTCACCACTGACCAGCCCGACAAGTTCGCCGATGTAATTGCGCTGGTTATTGACTGGCATACGCAAGCGCAACTGCACTTCATTGCCAGCAAAGCGTTCAAAATCCTCGGCCTTTTTCAACGGTCGATCAAGCCCGGGCGAGGACACTTCGAGACGGTCGTAATCGACGTTCTCCACCTCAAACGCCCTAGAGAGCTGATTGCTGACCGTTGCACAATCGTCCACCGTGATACCGCGCTCGATATCAATAAACACTCGTAGCAGACGAGCCTTTGGCGTGCTTTCGAAGTCGACAAACTCGAATCCGAGTCCCTCGACGATCTGGGCAACCAGAGCTTCGATGTTCATTTTCACGCCTGAAAATAAAAAAATGGGCCTAACGCCCATCCCTGTTGAATTCAACTGGAACGTCTGCCGCACTCGACTTCAGTGCGGCAGACCGACAAAAGTATAACCTTTCTACACACGACAGGGCAATTTGCCTCGTCATTAAATGCATTATGCAGCGGCTGTTTTCCGTCTGGGCGCTGCCGTGCGATGCACCTTGTTCTCATTGCGGCGACGGCGACGCTTCTCTTCCGGACGTTTCTGGCCACCCGGACGCTTGTCTCCGGACAATGCCCGCACCTGCTGCTCGGGCATTTCTTTCCACATGCCGCGCTTGAGTCTGGAAGGCAATTCAACCGGCCCGTACCGCACGCGCATCAGACGGCTCACCGTCAGACCAACGGTCTCAAACATGCGGCGCACCTCGCGGTTGCGGCCTTCCGAAAGCGTCACGCGATACCAATGGTTCGCACCTTCGCCCCCTTCATCTGTAAGCGTCAGAAAGCGCGCCGGCCCGTCTTCCAGCTCGATACCGGCCAGCAACGCGGCCCGCTGTTCGTCGTCGAGACGTCCGAGCAGCCGTACCGCATATTCGCGCTCCATCTCATAACGCGGGTGCATGAGCTTGTTCGCCAGCGTGCCGTCGTTGGTAAAGAGCAGCAAGCCAGAGGTATTGAAATCCAGCCGCCCCACCGCGATCCAGCGCCCTTTTTTCAACATCGGCAAACGCTCGAATACCGTCGGACGGCCTTCCGGATCATCCTTGGAGACGATTTCGCCTTCCGGTTTATGATAAAGAAGCACCCGCGCCTCGTGCTGCATGGCGAATTTCAACGGGATCAGCTTGCCATTGTATTTGACGCGATCGTCCGGGCCGATCTTCTGACCCAACGCTGCAGGCAGGCCATTGACCGAAATACGGCCCGCGATGACCCATTCCTCGATCTCGCGACGCGAACCGATACCGATCTGGGCAAGCACCTTCTGCAAACGCTCCGGCTCAGTGAAGGTTCCCCCCTTGAGCTGGTGTTGTTGCGACGGCTGGTGGCGGCGGCGTCCCGGCGATGACCCATCGCGTTCGACGCGACCGAGCGCGGAGAGATGCGCATCTGGACGCAAGACGGGTTCTGAATGATCGTTTTCAGATTTCTGCTTCATTGGCGGGCGCAGCGGGCTGCGCGGTTTCCTGTTTTTCGACAAGATCCATCATCCTTTCGATTTCGACTAATGGCGGCAACTCGGAGAGGCTGCGCAAACCAAGGTCATCGAGAAAACGTTTGGTCGTCGCCAGCAGGCCCGGCCTGCCTGGCGTATCGCGGGAGCCGACCACATCGACCCAACCGCGCGACTCCAACGTCTTGATCACGTTCGGAGATACGGCTACGCCGCGAATCTCCTCTATATCGCCACGCGTCACCGGCTGTCGATAGGCGATGATCGCCAAGGTCTCCAGCACTGCGCGTGAATATTTTGGCGGCCGTTCATTTTTCAGCCGCTCAAGATACGGCTGAAATTCCGCTCGGGTCTGAAAACGCCAGCCCGAAGCCGCCTGCACCAGTTCGATGCCTCGCCCTTCCCAGTCGCTGCGCAACTCGTCGAGCATTTTACGCACCAGATCCGATCCCGGATCCGGATCAAACAAGCGACGCAGATCGGACACCGCAAGCGGGCCGCCCTGCATTGCGAACAGCGCCGTTTCAATAATGCGCTTGAACGCTTCAGGTGTCGCCGGATACATCGGCAAGCTTCACATAGATTGGAGCCATTGCCTCCACCTGGGTCACGAGAACCAATTTTTCCTTTACGAGTTCCAACATCGCAAGAAAGCCCACCACCAGTCCGGCGCGTCCCTGTTCAGGCTCAAACAGGCTTGCGAAGTCGCACCAGTTGCCCTTGGACAGGCTACGAAGCATTCGACTCATCGACTCACGCACCGAAAGTTCTTCGCGGCTGACGGCGTGATGCTGATTCAGCCTCGCCTTCTTCATCAATGCCAGCCATGCCAGTTGCAGATCATGCAAACTGACCTCGGGGTGGCGCTCGACGATACGCTCAACGACCAGCACTCCGACGGCATCAAAATCGCGTTCGATCCGTGGCAGTTCATCGATCCGCATCGCGGCCAATTTCATCTGCTCATATTCGATCAGCCGACGAACAAGCTCCTCACGCGGATCGTGTCCGTCCTCTTCCTCGATCTGCTGCGGTCGAGGCAACAACATACGCGATTTGATCTCAAGCAGCGTGGCTGCCATCAGTAGATAATCGGCTGCCAGTTCCAAATTATGCTGGCGCATGGCTTCAACGTAACCGAGATATTGCTCGGTGAGCGCGGCCATCGGAATATCCAGGATATCCAGATTCGCCTTGCGGATCAGGTACAGCAGCAGATCCAGCGGACCTTCGAAAGCCTCTAGAAACACCTCCAGCGCATCGGGGGGAATATACAGATCTTTCGGCAACTCAAGCATTGGCGCGCCATACAAGCGCGCCACCGCATCCGCGGCCTCTCCGGTCTCGACCGGAGCAAGGTCAAGCGACGGCGTCATTGTAGCCCAAACACCCACGCGTCGACCAAGCTCTGCAAAGGCGTTTCGCGCGTCGGGTCATGGGTAGGACAGGCCCATCGCGTCACGCACATCGCGCATCGTTTCCGATGCTGCTTTACGTGCACTTTCACAGCCGTCAGCAATAATATTGCGCACCAAGGACGGATCCTCGACATACGGCTGAGCGCGCTCGCGCATCTGTTCCTGCTCATGCACCACCGCATCAATCACCGGCTGCTTGCATTCGATACAGCCAATACCGGCGCTGCGACAACCACGTTGCACCCAGTCGCGCGTCTGTTCGTCCGAATACACAATGTGAAACTGCCACACCGGGCACTTCTCCGGATCGCCCGGATCGGTGCGGCGCACACGCGCCGGGTCCGTCTGCATGGTGCGGATTTTCTTGGTGACGGAATCCGTCTCCTCGCGCATGAAGATGGTGTTGCCGTAACTTTTCGACATCTTCTGCCCATCCAGCCCGGGCATGCGCGCAGTTTCCGTGAGCAAGGCATCGGGCTCGACGAGAATCATCTTGCCACTGCCTTCAAGATAGCCGTACAGGCGTTCCCGATCGCTCATGTTCAGGTTTTGCGCTTCATCGAGCACGGCCTTGGCTTGCTCCAGAGCGGCTTCGTCCCCTTCCTGCTGGAAACGCGTGCGCAGCTCAAAATACAGACGCGAGCGTTTGGTGCCGAGTTTGCGCGCGGCCTCTTTCGCCTTGTCTTCAAAACCCGGTTCTTTTCCGTACAAATGATTGAAACGGCGCGCGACTTCGCGGGTGATCTCGACATGCGGAACCTGGTCTTCGCCCACCGGCACCTTGTCCGCACGGTAGATCAGGATATCGGCCGACTGCAACAGCGGATAACCGAGAAAACCATAGGTCGCCAGATCCTGTCCAGCAAGCTTTTCCTGCTGATCCTTGTAGGTCGGCACACGCTCGAGCCAGCCGAGCGGCGTCATCATCGACAGCAGCAGGTGTAATTCGGCATGTTCAGGCACACGCGATTGAATGAACAGTGTGGCATGCGCGGGATCCACTCCGGCCGCCAGCCAATCAATCAGCATCTCCCACAGGCTGTCCTGAATGATTTGCGGGTCATCGTAGCTGGTCGTCAGCGCGTGCCAGTCCGCCACAAAAAACAGGCAGGGGTATTCCTCCTGCAACTTCACCCAATTTTTCAGAACACCATGGTAATGGCCAAGATGCAGGCGCCCGGTCGGACGCATGCCGGAGAGAACGCGTTCAGCGTACATAAGATATGAACAAGTCTAAAAACTAAAAATCATGGAGAGCAATCCGCGGAAAGCGGCCAACATGGGCGACAGTATCGCCGCGAGAATGCCTGAAAACAACAGCGCCAACAGAATCGGGAAGCCCCACGGCTCAAGCCGCGCGTAACGCCACGCCAGATTATTCGGCAGCAGACTGACCGCAATCCGCCCGCCGTCAAGCGGCGGAATCGGTAGCAGATTCAGGAAGATCAAAATTGCATTGATGGTGATTCCGGCAATGGACATATGCACCAATGCATCGCCATAGCCACCGGCCGCGCCGGAGATGGCCAATTTCAACAGCGCCGCCCAGCCAAAGGCCATCAGAAGGTTCATGAACGGCCCGGCTGCGGCCACCCACAGCATGTCGGACTTGGGATTGCGCAGACGGCCGAAATTCACCGGCACCGGCTTGGCCCAGCCGAACAGAATGCCTGAACTGCCAAGCAACATCGACAGGCTCAAAATGCCGGCCGGTACAAGAATCGTGCCGACCGGGTCAATGTGACTGAACGGATTGAGGGTAATGCGCCCCGCTTCGGCGGCAGTTGGATCGCCAAAATAGCGTGCGACATAGCCGTGCGCCGCCTCGTGCAGCGTAATCGCAAGAAGCACGGGCAAGGCCCAGACCGCGAGAGTGGTAATCAATGTATCCATCGGGGGTCTGATTCTAACAGGCTCGTTAGCACGTGTTCTGCTTTACGACAGCGAGGCGCACCCATGTGTGCTACAGCCCGAAGGGGGCGAGATCGCCCTTGCCGGCCCGGATCAGGCTCGGCTCGTCCGTTGTCAGGTCGATCACGCTGGTCGCGTCCGGGCCGCAGAAGCCGGCTTCAATCACCAAATCAACCTGCTTTCCAAGCCGCTCGTTGATTTCAACCGGATCCGTCAAGGGCAGATCCTCGCCGGGCAACAGCAAGGTTGAAGTCAACAACGGCTCACCCAATTCGGCCAGCAACGCCGACACAACCTGATGATCCGGCACACGCAAACCGATGGTTTTACGTTTTGGATGCAGCATACGACGCGGCAATTCGCGTGAGCCTTCAAGAATGAAAGTGTAGGTTCCCGGTGTGGTGGCCTTGAGCAAGCGAAAACGCGAATTGTCGACGCGCGCATAGGTGGAAATTTCCGACAGATCGCGGCACATCAACGTGAAATGGTGACGCTCATCAACATCGCGAATGCGCCGGATGCGTTCAAGCAACTGCGCATCCCCCATGCGACCGCCAAGCGCGTACGCCGAATCGGTTGGAAACGCGATCAGACCGCCCTTGCGCACGATATCGGCCGTTTGCCGAATCAAGCGCACCTGAGGGTGTTCGGGATGCAGATTGAAAAACTGAGACATATGATCCTCCTCGTCAAAGCCGCGCCCAGACCGGCACAAGGCCAGATGGGAGCGGCGGGCATTGGCCAAGATCCATTCGGCTCTCACTTACCCCATGAAAATCCGATGCGCGCGATGCCAGCAAATTACGTTTCTGGGCCAATTCTGCATAGCGTGCCACCTCATCGCGGCTGTGCGAACCGGACACCACTTCCACGCCCTCGCCACCGCATTCCACAAAACGGTCGAACAGATGGTCCAACCCGTGCATGTCTAGACCATAACGCGCTGGATGGGCGACCACTGCAATCCCCCCTGCACTTCGGATCCAGCCCACCGCGTCTTCCAGCTTCGCCCATTCATGCTCAACATAGCCCGGCTTGCCCTTTCCCAGGTAATGCCGGAAAACCGTGCTGACATCGGGCATGCGTCCGGTCGAGACAATATAACGTGCGAAATGCGCGCGGCCGACCATCTCCGGGTTCTGCGCCATCGCACAGGCGCCTTCATACACCCCTGGCAGGCCCGCCTCTTCCAGAGCCTTTCCCATGCGGCGCGCGCGTTCGTCGCGGCCGGCACGCAGACCGGCAAGCCCTGCAACCAGCGTTGCATTCTGACGATCGACACCCAATCCGACGATATGCACTGTTTCACGCGCAAACGTCACCGAAACTTCCACACCGGGCACGAAGCCCATCTCCAAACGCTGAGCTTCCGCCTCCGCCTCATCCAGACCGGACAGCGTGTCGTGATCCGTCAACGCAAGCAGGTCCACGCCGTTGGCATGCGCACGCCGCACAACTTCGATCGGCGGCAGAAAGCCGTCGGAAGCGGTGGAATGACAGTGCAAATCGGCGTTCCGCGGGGAATCACTCATTTATTCAACCTCAAAAAACTGCGGAATCCGCAAAAAAAGTCTCGATTTCGACGGCCACCCGTTCAGGAAGATCGTGTTGCATATTGTGCCCGCAATCGGACAGTCGTATCTCGCGCAGGTTCTTAAAGCACGCTTTCATCCGTGCGAAATCCTCCGCGGTAAGCCCGCGCGATTCGCGCCAGGCCTCCCCTTCTTGCAGCAACCACAACACCGGCGCAGTGATCTTTCGCCAACAGGCTTCGGCTTCAGCGCGACGATGCATCAGCGGATGGGCATTGCGCAATGCCGGTTCGATGGCGATGCGCACACCGCCTTCACCGTCCGGCTCCGTCCACGACTCGGCCAGAAATCGCGCGCGCGCAGACGTCAAATGCGGATGAGCCCGCCTCAGGCGCACGGCCAGGGCCGCAGCATCGGCATAACGGCGCGGAGCGCGCGGAACAGCAATCTGGTCGAGCCAGGCTCGATAACGTTCCGGCGCATTTTCCGCCGCCCAGTCCGGCCTTCCCAACGCCTCCAGAACGACCAGCCCCTGCACCCGCTCAGGGCGAATGCCGGCATACATCTGGGCAACGTTGCCCCCCATGCTGTGCGCGACAATGCGTACCGGCGCATCTGGCGAGTATGTGCGCAACAGCGCATCCAGATCTCCCAGATATTCCGCAAACCAGTAGGCATCCAGGCCTCGCCCGCTCGCTCCGTGGCCACGCCAATCCGGAGCAATCACATGCCAATCTCTTTCCAGTGCATCCACGACGAATTGGAAGGTGGCCGCCACATCCGACCAGCCATGCAGCATGAACAGCATCGGCTTGCCTGGCGCGCCCCATTCGCGAACATGAATGCGGATGCCCCGCAAATCAAAAAATCGACTGACGGACTTTTTCATGGCGCGGATCATACACGGGATGCCGAGAGCGTTTTCCCTTCCCTCCAACAGCAGACAAAAAGCACCGAAATCCGGCCTGCTCCCCGCTGCCAACGCAGGCGTTATGACCGGTCTGGACGCTTCGATATGCTATTCTCGCGCCCGAACCCCCACAGGAAACCTTTTGTATGAGCCACATCCCCACCGAACTGCGCTACGCCTCAACCCATGAATGGGTGCGTGTGGAAGAGGACGGCACACTCACGATCGGCATCACCGACCATGCCCAGGACGCCCTCGGCGACGTGGTGTTCGTCGAGCTGCCCGCAGTCGGTCGTACACTTGCGGCAGGTGAAGAATGCGCTCTGGTGGAGTCGGTCAAGACCGCTTCCGATCTGCATGCACCGGTTGCGGGTGAAATCATCGCCATCAACGAAACGGTGAATGACACGCCTGAACGCATCAACGACGCACCGTATGAAACCTGGTTGTTCCGCCTGCGTCCGGACAACACCGAACTTGAAGGTTTGCTCGACGCGGCGAGTTACCAGGCCTCCATCTGACGTCGCTGCTCAAATAGACACACCGCCGCTGCCGCACCGACATTCAAGGATTCCACCGCTTCCGACATTGGAATCCGGACCGTGGCGGTAGCCCGCGCGGCCAATTCTGTCGACAACCCCGCCCCTTCCGCCCCGAACAGCCAAACCACCGGCTGTGCCAGCGACATCAGGTAGAGAGATTGCGCCGTCTCGCCAAGACCTGTCGCCAGCACCGGGCCGTCGAAATCGGCCAATAACGCGACCGCATCCACCCGTTCGTGAATTCTCACGCCAAAATGGCCTCCCATTCCGGCGCGCAGCGCACGCGGCGACCACGCCTGGGTACAGCCCATCGTCAACACTACGTCGCCGATGCCCGCGGCCGCAGCCGTACGCACAATGGCGCCGAGATTCCCGGGTTCCTGTACGCCATCCAGCACTACAGTGGAAGTGCGGAAATCCGGTGGTGGCAGCGTTTCCGGCAAGCTCATCATCGCCAGCAGACCGGACGGCGTATCCACCGGACTGATGGTTGCGAACACCGCATCGGTCAGATGCGTGGCGGGCAATTCGGCATGTTGCGCAAGAATGGAAGCGATTTCGGCATTCGCCATGCCCTGCTCACTGACAATGAGTCCGTGCACCGGAAAACCCGCCGCCAGCGCGGCTTCCACCAGGTGCACGCCATCGAGCAGCGTCGCGCCAGCCTTGCGCCGCTCACGCGTCGACGTTGCGAGCAGGCGTAGGCGTTTAACAAACGGATTGTCGCGCGAGGTGATTACTTTCAAAGCACCGCCAATCCGATCGTGGCAATGGCGACCGTGATGCCGCTCAACACAAGATTGACACCGATCCGGCGACGAATCGAACTCAGCGCAGCCGCACCGGCGGTCCAGTCTTCCGTCCTGGCGGCCTGACGCAGCCGACGCCACGGGCCGAACCAGACGGACACAAACACCGCCACCATGATCAGGCCGGTCAGCATCATCCAATGCCATGCGCGCGGTCCATTGGCGAAACCGATCATCGCCAACTTACCGAAGCCACTCGCAAGGATCAGCACGATCGACATCCATACCAGCGGGAAAAAACGATTGAATACGCCTATCCAAACGGGGATGCGCTGCGCCGGTGGCAATACCGCCAACGCCGGTCGCAAACAGGCCCACGCGAAGGCCATGCCGCCCACCCAGACGATAACGCCTGAAACATGCAGGAACAGCGTGAAGTTTTGAAGATTCATGGAAAGTGCTCGGTTACGTCAGGAAACGTATCGTAACCGAGAATACGCTACTCGCCCGTGAACAAGCTCGCTTGGGCAATCACCGCCTGCACGGGACCGAAACTTCGACGGTGACACGACAAAGCGCCGAAATTGCGCAGCGCAGCGAGGTGTTCAGGAGTCGGATAGCCTTTGTGACGCGCAAAACCATATTGCGGATGTTGTGCATCGAGCACCACCATCTGCGCATCGCGCGCGGTTTTGGCGAGAATCGACGCGGCAGATATTTCTTCTACGATTGCATCCCCTCCCACCACCGCTTCACACGGCAACGCAAGATCCGGACAGCGATTGCCGTCCACCTTTACGCAATCCGGGCGCACCGCCAAGGCCTCGACCGCACGACGCATTGCAAGCATCGAAGCGTGAAGGATGTTGAGCGCGTCGATCTCCGCGACATTCGCTTCGGCCACGGCCCACGCCAGCGCCTTGGTGCGGATCTCCAGCGCCAGCCGTTCACGCCGGAGCGCAGTCAGCTTCTTTGAGTCTGTCAGTCCTTCAATCGGCTGCGCGGGATCCAGTATGACCGCCGCCGCCACCACTGACCCACATAGCGGACCTCGACCCGCTTCATCCACGCCGCAAACGCGCATCTGCATCATCACGCCCCGGTTTCGCCTTCAAGATAGGGACGAATCGCCTCGGCGGCCTTTTCTGCGGTGTTCTGACGCAATTCATGATGCAGCTCGGTAAAACGCTGCACCAGCCTTTCGCGGGCATCCGGATCCGACAACCAGGCATCGAGGCCATCAGCCAACGCCACTGGATGCGCATCTTCCTGCAGCAATTCAGGCACCACCGTTTCATTACACAGAATGTTCGGCAAACCCACCCAAGGCAGATAGGCCAAACGTTTCATCAGTCGATACTGCCATTTCCCGATGCGATAACAGATCACCATCGGCCGTTTCAGCAACGCGGCTTCAAGACTGGCGGTGCCGCTCGCAACCAATACCGCATCTGCGGCAGTCATCGCATCGGACGCATGATCGAACATCAGCCGCAACGGCAGCTCCCCCGCGTCTGCGTCATAGATTGCCTGCTCGAAAATTTCGCGCGTGGCACGGGTGGCAAGCGGTACGAGAAAAATTGTATCGGGGCGACGTTCAGAAAGAATGCGGGCGGTTTCAATGTACAGCGCGGCAAGGTTGCGCACTTCGGACTCCCGGCTACCGGGCAGCAACGCAATCACGGTTGCGTCCGCACGCACTCTCAGCTGCTCGCGCATCGCGAGCCGGTCCGGCACGAGCGGGAAGGTATCCGCGAGCGGATGCCCCACATAGGTCACCGGCACGCCGGCACGTTCGTACAGGACGGGCTCGAAGGGAAACAGACACAGCATGTGCGAGACCGAACGGGCAATCTTGCGAATGCGCCCTCCCCGCCAGGCCCAGATCGACGGGCCGACGAAATGTATGGACGGAATGCCGTCTTCCCGCACCTTGCGTTCGAGCCATAGATTGAAATCCGGCGCATCCACACCGATGAAAACATCCGGCCGCGTTTTCCGCACCTCTTCAAGCATCTGGCGCCGAATACCCGAAAGCTCGCGATAGCGCTTCAGGGCATCGATATAGCCATATACCGCGAGCCGTTCGCATGGCCAAAGAGAATGAAAGCCCTCCATCTCCATTCGCGGCCCACCGATGCCAAAAAACTGGGCATCCGGATATTGCTTGCGCAGCAGACGGATCAGATGTGCAGCGAGCATGTCGCTGGAAGCCTCTCCAGCAACCATCGCGATGCGCTTACCCATGGTGTTCAACGGACGATGCCGCGATCAGAGGCGGAAATAAAATCACTCAATGGGGTAACTTCAGGATGTTCACCGGAAATTTCGGCAATCCGCGTGCGCGCTTCCTGCAGGCTCAGCCCTGAGCGATACAGCACACGGTAGGCGTTCTTGATCGCCCCGATCGCAGTGGCCGAAAAGTCTCGTCGGCGCAAACCTTCGCTGTTGATTGCGCGCGGCGCAGCAGGATTGCCGGACACCATTACGTACGGGGGAAGATCTTGCAGCAACACGGTGCCGACACCGCAGAAACTGTGCGCGCCCACCCGTACGAACTGATGCACGCCGGTAAAACCGCCCAGGATGGCCCAATCGCCCACCCGCACATGACCGGCAAGCGTTGCGTTATTGGCAAAAATCGTATGGTCGCCAACCTGACAATCGTGCGCGACATGCACGTAGGCCATGATCCAGTTGTCATCGCCGATACGTGTCACCCCGGCATCCTGTGCCGTGCCGACATTGAATGAACAGAATTCACGAATCGTGTTGCGATCGCCAATTTCGAGCGTAGTCGGCTCTTCGTCGTATTTTTTGTCCTGCGGTGCAGCGCCAAGCGAACAGAACTGGAAGATTTCATTGTCGCGCCCGATACGCGTATCCCCTTCGATCACGACATGCGGCCCGATACGGGTGCCGTCACCGATCACCACGCGCTCTCCGATGATCGAATAGGCCCCGATTTCGACGTTCTCGCCGATTTGCGAACCCGGATGGACAATTGCGGTCGGATGAATCATCACTTGGCTTTCAATGCACACATCAGTTCTGCTTCAGCCGCGACCTGGCCTTCCACGCGCGCGACTCCCCTGTATTTATAGATATTTCTCTTTCTCTGAACGATTTCAACTTCGAAGATCAGCTGATCGCCCGGCACCACCTGGCGCTTGAAGCGCGCCTTGTCGATGCCCGCAAACAACACCACCGAGTTTTCATCCGGCTTTACGTCCATGCTCTTGAACGACAGCAAAGCCGCCACCTGAGCCATGGCTTCCACGATCAGCACACCCGGCATCACCGGATGCGTGGGAAAGTGCCCGGGAAAGAACGGCTCGTTCATCGTGACGTTTTTCAACGCGGTAATACGCTCTCCGTCCATCTCGAGCACCCTGTCCACGAGAAGAAACGGATAACGGTGCGGCAGATATTCGAGAATTTCGTTGATGTCCATGATTCGGGAATCCATGAGTGAATCGGTCGCGACTGACCGCCTTCTGAAGCGTTCAGTCAGCGCGGGGATCAGGCCTTGTCCGGATCGGCAAGGCCTTCGAGGCGGCGTATTCTATCCGCGAGGTCGCCGAGACGGCGCAAATGAGAGAAATTTCGCACCCAGTCAGCGTGCTTTTGCTGTGGCAGGCTCGCGGTATACACGCCGGGTGAGCGAATGGATTTACTCACCAGGGTGCCTGCCGACACCACCACATCATCGACAATTTCAAGATGACCGATCACGCCGGCCTGTCCGCCGATCATGCAACGACGGCCGATCGTCGTGCTGCCGGCAATGCCAACACAACCGGCCACCGCAGTGTGTGCCCCAACGCGCACGTTATGAGCGATCTGCACCTGATTGTCTATTTTGACGTCATTGCCGATTACGGTGTCATCGAGCGTGCCCCGGTCGATCGTGGTGTTAGCGCCAATTTCCACATCGTCCCCGATCACCACGCGACCGATCTGCGGAATCTTGATCCAGTTGCCGTCCTGGTCACGCGCAAACCCGAAACCATCTGCGCCGATCACCGCACCCGCATGCACGATGCAGTTCGCTCCCAGACGGCAACCGAAATAAATCGTCACGTTGGCGTTCAACCAACTGCCCGCGCCAATCTCGACACCATCACCAATATGGCAGCCCGGCCCCACGATGACCCCCTCGCCCAGCACCACATCGCGTCCGATACTTGCGCCCGGCGCAACACAGACAGAAGCGGGCAGCGTCGAGCAGGAGTACGCGCCCGGTGCAATACCCGGTTCGGGACGCGACGTTGGATTCAGCAGTCGGGAAACATGCGCGAAATACACATAGGGTTCTTCCGTGACGATGCGCGGAAGCGTTGTCTTGTGTTGCGCGGCCGGGGGAACGATGAGCGCCCCCGCCCGTGTTTCGGTCAATTGAGCGGTGTATTTCGGATTGGCCAGAAAGGCGATCGCCTTGTCGTCGGCATTTTCGAGCGTGGCCACGCGTCGGATCTCGACTCCGCCGTCGCCGACCAGCTGACCTCCAAAACGCGCAACGATGTCCTCAAGACGAAGCATGATGCAGACGTCAGCGGCCGAGCGCTTTGATAACCTTGTCGGTAATGTCGATCCCCGGGCTGGCGTACACCACATCCTGCAGGATCACATCGTACTTCTCGGCCTCAGCCACCCGCTTGACCGCCTCGTTGGCGCTCTCCAGCACCATCGCAAGCTCTTCGTTGCGGCGCTGGTTAAGATCTTCAAGAAACTCCCGGTTCTTGCGATTCAGATCGCGGCTCAGCTCATTGATTTCACGCTCTTTCTCACGGCGCTCGCCGTCGCTCATGGTGAGTGTGTTGCGGTCCAGCTCTTCCTGCATGGCCGTGAGCCGTTTTGCCATGCTCTGAAGTTCCTGATCGCGCAGCTCAAACTCCTTTTCCAGACGTTTTTGAGCACCCACGGCTGGACCCGCCTCGCGCATCAATCGGTCGGAGTCGACGAAACCGATCTTCGATTGCGCGGTCGCCGCAGCCGGCAATCCGCACAGGATTGCCGCGAAGACTACGAGGAATGCTTTAACTTTCAATTGAACCTCCGGGAGACCCGTTCGCGTCCGCTCAGAACACCGTACCGAACTGGAACTGGAAGCGCTGCACATCGTCGCCCTTCTCCTCATTGAGCGGGAAGCCGAAACTGAATTTCAGCGGCCCCAGCGGCGATGACCAAGCAAAACCTAAACCCGTACTGTAGCGCAAGTCGCCCAGATCGAAGTCTTCATTTTCTCCCCAGACGTTACCACCATCAACAAAAACCGAACCGCGGAAGCTGCGGTCCTGCCCGGCCCCCGGCAACGGGAAATAGTATTCAAGGTTGGCAACGAACTGACGTGTGCCGCCAATCGGATCATCTTCCTCATCACGCGGGCCCAGCGAGCTTTGCTCATAGCCCCGTACCGAACCAATACCCCCCGCGTAGAGGTTTTTATAGAAGGGCACCGGCTCACCGCCGTAGCCTTTCACAATACCCAGCTGCGTATTGAACATCAGCGCTTCAGCGCTGCGAATCGGCAGCCAGTGCTGGAACTGGTAGTTCAGACGGGCATAACGAAGATCCAGTACCGGCAAAGACGCCTCGAACCGCACTCGCTGATAGTTGCCCGAGCGCGGATACAACACGCTGTCACGCGAATCGCGTGACCAGCCGGCGCTCGCGACCAGACTATCGGCGGTAACCTCGCCTACACCGCTCGGATCACTACATCCGAAATCGAGGCAAAAATCTTTGTACACGTCCGGACTGTTGTCATAGGTCTTGATTTCGGTGCGATCCAGCGTCAGTCCGAAATTGATCCGATCTTCCAGACTGATCGGCCAGCCCAACCGGACGCCCGCACCGGTCGACACCGAACGATAGCGCGCAATCGAAGTCGTGCGCGACGGATCGTAGGTGCGGTGATAAATGTCATACCCAAGACTGACCCCATCGACCGTGTAGTAGGGATCGGTGAACGACAACGCAAACGTACGGCCGGATTTCGAAGTATTGATGCCCAAACTCAGCGATTTCCCGCTGCCGAATAGGTTGTCCTGGGAAACCGAGCCCGACAGGACGAGTTTCTCGGAACTGGAGAAACCGGCCCCGACCGCAAGGTTACCGGTCGGGCGTTCCTTGACGACCATGTTGACGTCAACCTGGTCCGTTGTGCCGGCGGCGGCGGGCGTTTGCACCTCAACATTGTCGAAATAACCGAGTCGGTCGACGCGGTCGCGCGACTGGGAAATCAATGAGGCGTCATACCAGCCACCTTCCATCTGAACCATCTCGCGCCGCACGACTTCATCGCGGGTTCTGACGTTTCCGCCAATATTGATACGGCGCACATACACCCTGCGGCCCGGGTCCACAAAAATCGTAAACGCCACTTCACGGTTTTCAGCATCCACTTCCGGCGCCGCGTTGACGTTGGCAAACGCATACCCCTCATTACCAAGGCGCTCAATCGCCGCATCCGTGGTTTGCGTCAGCTTGGCCCGCGAAAACACGTCGCCCGGCCGGATCTCGGCCAGCGCAAGATATTCCTCTTCCGGCAGAATCAAGTCACCGGCAAAACGCACATCGGTGACCGTATATTGCTCACCCTCAGTGATATTGAGGGTGATATAGATATCTTTCTTGTCGGGCGTGATCGAAACCTGGGTTGAATCGATATTGAAATCGAGATAGCCGCGATCCAGATAGTAAGAACGCAAGATTTCCAGGTCAGCGGTCAGTTTTTGGCGTGAATACTGGTCGTTCTTGGTGTACCACGTCAGCCAGCCCGGCGTACGCAGCTGGAACAAATCCGTCAGATCTTCTTCATCAAAAGCCTCAGCTCCGACAATCCGGATTTGACGGATTTTCGCAACGGAGCCTTCATCGACCGTAAAGTTGATACCCACCCGGTTGCGCTCAAGGGGTGTCACGGTCGTAACGATATTCGCTGCGTATTTGCCCCGTCCCAGATATTGACGCTTGAGCTCCTGCTCGGCGCGTTCAAGCAGCGACCGGTCAAAGATGCGCGCTTCAGCCAAGCCCACCGCGCGCAGCGATTCTTTCAAGCCTTCCCCGTCAAATTCCTTGACGCCAACGAAGGTGATGTCCGCAATGGCGGGCCGCTCGTCGACCAGAACGACAATGACGTCGTCCTCCACTTCGATGCGCACATCATTGAAAAAGCCTGTCGCGTATAGCTCGCGCACCGCATTGGCGGCCTGTTCTTCAGTGAAGGTATCGCCCACGCGCACAGGCAGATAATTGAAGACCGTACCGGCCTCCGTACGCTGGATTCCTTCTACCCGGATGTCTCGAACCTCAAACGAATCAAAGGCTAGAACTGGGCTGGCAACAAAAAGGGCTGCCATCAGCCCATTGAGGAGTTTTATCTTCATTCGGTTCTCAGCCGGAAAACAGGCGCGTGATATCGTTGTAAAAAGCAAATGCCATAAGCATGGCGAGAAGCACCAGACCAATCTGTTGCCCCGTCTGCATTGCACGTTCGGACACAGGACTGCCCTTGAGAATTTCGATCATATAATACAGCAAATGCCCGCCATCCAGCACCGGGATCGGAAGCAGATTCAAGACCCCCAGGCTGATGCTGATCAACGCCACGAACGCGAGATAATGCGCAAGTCCCAGGCGGGCCGTCTGGCCTGCGTAATCCGCAATCGTGACCGGTCCGGAGAGATTTTTCCATGAGACATCTCCAGTTACCATACGGCCGATCATTTTGAGGGTCAGCACACTGGTTTCCCAGGTTTTATTGAGCGCGCGAGTAAAACTTTCCGCGGGCCCATAACGCACCGTGGCAAACATCTGCTCGCGCACGCCTTCCACGTCTGCGGCACCAATGCCGATCCGCCCCGTCCGCACGCCATCGACTTCCGTGCCCTCAGGAATCAGGACACGTTCAAAACGCGCGCCATCACGTTCCACAATGACCGGCAAGGAATCCTCTGCGCGATCACGCACCGCCATGACGAGCCTTTCCCATGAATCGATCTGCTCACCATCGATCTCGATCAATCGATCGCCTTCGATCAGACCGGCGCGGTCCGCTGCTCCATCCGGCAATATTCGCCCGATCACCGGAGGAATATGCGGTCGCCACGGTCGCAGGCCGATGCGCTGGATCAAATCCTCTTGCGGATCATCAATGCTCACCCCGTCAAAATCCAGGGTATGACGGCTCTCGACGCGTTCATCAGTGCGCACCACCAGCTCGGCACGATTGCCGTCCAGTACCTCACGCAACAACAGCCAGCGCAGATCTTCCCAGCTTTTCACCGCAGAACCGCTGATCGCAACCACCGTATCACCGTCGTTCAACCCGGCATCACGCGCGAGGCTCTGGGAGGCTTCCGTCAGCGCAATGCGCGGACGAAGCGTTTCCGTACCAACCGAAAACAGCCCCCAATACACCAGAATCGCGAGCAAGAAGTTGGCCAGCGGACCTGCCGCAACGATTGCGATACGTCGCCACACCGACTGGCGATTGAACGCGCGCGGGCGGTCTTCTTCGGCCACCTCTCCTTCGCGCTCATCCACCATTTTCACGTAGCCCCCCAGCGGGAAAATGGCGAGCACCCATTCCGTACGGTCGCGCCCGACCGTCCAGCGCAACAGCGGCCGGCCAAAACCCACCGAGAAACGCACTACCTTGACGCCGCACCAGCGCGCCACGGCGTAATGCCCCAGCTCATGAAAAAATATCAAGCCGCCGAGAGCAATGACAAAAGGAATGAGGTATTCGAAAAGATTCATTTGAACAGGGCCTGTTTACGCAAAGCGGCGGTCGGTTTCGTCCCGCGCGAGCTCCCGCGCCCGACGATCCGCCTCGAACAGGGATTCGGGCGTTTCGACCGCCTGTACGCCTGCGCGCTCAAGCGTAGCAGCGATCACGTCGGCAATACTGCGAAACGCCAGACGATTGCGCAAAAAAGCTTCCACAGCAATTTCATTCGCGGCATTCAACACCGCCGGCGCGGTCCCCTTCTCACGCAGCGCCTCATAGGCCAGCTCAAGGCAGGGGAAGCGCTCAAAATCCGGTTTGGAAAAATCGAGCTGGGAGATGGCGCACAGATCCAACGTTTGGACGCCCGCCTCCAAACGCTCCGGATAACCCAGGGCGTGGGCAATCGGCGTACGCATATCCGGGTTGCCGAGCTGGGCAATGACCGACCCATCGACATATTCAACCATCGAATGAATCACGCTTTGCGGATGCACCACCACGTCGATATTCTCGGCCGGTGCCTGGAAAATGAAATGCGCCTCGATGACTTCCAGCCCCTTGTTCATCATCGTCGCCGAGTCGACTGAAATCTTGCGGCCCATCACCCAGTTCGGATGGGCACATGCCTGCTCCGGTGTGACGGAA
>DATGNI010000075.1:0-40586 GCA_035306825.1 Azoarcus sp.
TCCCGGACGTTTTGCTGAGTACACTGCACGCAAGGCGAACGAGCTTGAGGCTGAGAACAAGCTCAATGCACGCTTTGACAAGTTCCTCGCGCAAGAGGAAGTGTGGATTCGCAAAGGTGTTGAGGCACGTCGCACCCGTAATGAAGGGCGGGTGCGACGGCTTGAGGCGCTGCGACGCGAGCGTGCGGCCCGGCGCGACCGCCTTGGCAACGCCAAGCTTGCGCTTGAGCGGGGTGAAAAGAGTGGTCAGATGGTCGCCGAACTGAAAGGCGTGAGCAAAGCGTTCGCCGACCGATGCGTGGTGCGCGACTTCTCCATGCGCATTTTGCGCGGTGATCGCATTGGCTTGATCGGCCCGAATGGTGCAGGCAAAACCACCTTGCTTAAACTGATTCTGGGAGAGCTCGAGCCGGATAGCGGCAGCATTCGGCGCGGAACACGGCAAAGCGTGGCGTATTTCGACCAAATGCGCGAACAGCTCGATCCTGAAGCGCCGCTGACCGAAGTCATCAGTCCGGGTTCCGAATTCATTGAGATCGGTGGCGAGCGCAAGCACGTCATCGGCTATCTGGGTGATTTCCTGTTCGCGCCACAGCGGGCGCGTTCACCAGTGAAGTCGCTCTCCGGCGGTGAACGGAATCGCTTGCTGCTGGCGCGCTTGTTCGCGCGGCCGGCCAACGTTCTGGTGCTGGATGAACCGACGAACGACCTGGATATCGAAACCCTCGATCTGCTTGAAGAGTTGCTGGCGAGTTTTGACGGCACCCTGTTTCTGGTCAGTCACGACCGGGCTTTTCTCGATAACGTCGTCACCCAGGTGATTGCCTCGGAAGGAGAGGGGCGCTGGGGCGAATATGCTGGTGGCTATTCGGATTGGGCCCGCGTGCGTGAGTCGATGCAGCGCGAGCTTGAGACGCCGAAAAAACAGGCCAGCCCGGAGCCGGCAAAGCAGGAAAAAACGTCTTCATCCAAACGCCCAGGCAAGCTGTCATACAACGAGAAGCGGGAACTTACGGCTTTGCCGGAGCGCATTGCCGCCCTCGAAGCGGAACAAAACGAGTTGCAAACGCGTCTTGCCGATTCGGATCTGTATCGAGAGGCAGGGGAGGAGGTCGCGGTGTTGACCGGACGTCTTGATGCTGTTGAAACAGAGCTTGAGGCCGCAATGGAACGCTGGGTCGAATTGGAATCTCGCGCGGAAGGCTGACGCTGTTTCGGTGCGGGCGCATGGATGCAGCAGAGCAACGATCGAAACAGACAGCGGATGAGCGGTAAAATAAAAAACGGCCTCTGAAAAGAGGCCGTTTTGCGTGCTACGAAGCGGTTCAGCTTCAGCTGGCCGCGGTTTCTTTGGTTTTCTCCTCGTCGAACAGCAATTTGATCTGATCGTTTTCGTCGAGATCGACGGTGACGTTGCCACCGTTGGCCAGTCGGCCGAATAGCAGTTCGTCGGCAAGCGCCGCGCGGATGGTGTCCTGGATCAGACGCGCCATCGGGCGTGCGCCCATCTGCGGATCGAAACCGGACGAGGCGAGCCACGCCTTGAGTTCATCCGTGAAATGCGCTTCGACTTTTTTCTCGTGCAATTGTGCTTCGAGTTGCATGAGGAACTTGTCGACCACTTTCAGAATGACTTCGTTGTCGAGCGCGTGGAAAGAGATCGTCGCATCCAGGCGGTTACGAAATTCCGGCGAGAACAGACGTTTGATTTCAGCCATCTCGTCACCGGTTTCGCGCTTGGTGGCAAAACCCATCACCGATTTCTGCATGGCTTCGGCGCCCGCGTTGGTTGTCATGATGATGATGACGTTGCGGAAATCTGCCTGACGACCGTTGTTGTCGGTCAGGGTGCCGTGATCCATCACCTGCAGCAAAATGTTGTAGATGTCCGGATGAGCTTTCTCGATTTCGTCGAGCAGCAGCACGCAGTGCGGTTTCTTGGTGATCGCTTCGGTCAGCAGACCGCCGTTGTCGAAGCCCACGTAGCCAGGAGGCGCCCCGATCAGGCGCGATATGGCGTGACGCTCCATGTACTCGGACATGTCGAAGCGCTCAAGTTCAATGCCCAGCGTGTAAGCCAGCTGGCGCGCAACCTCGGTCTTGCCGACGCCTGTCGGGCCACTGAAGAGGAAGCTGCCAATCGGCTTCTGCGGGTTGCCAAGTCCTGAGCGCGACATTTTGATCGCTTTGGTGAGCGCCTGAATGGCGTCATCCTGCCCGAACACGACGTTTTTCAAATCGCGCTCAAGCGTGCGCAACGCTTGACGATCGTCGTTCGATACCGAGCGTGGCGGAATCCGGGCGATCTTGGCAACGATGTCTTCGATTTCACCGCGACCGATGGTCTTGCGTTGTTTCGATTTTGGCAAGATCCGTTGTGCTGCGCCGGCTTCATCAATGACGTCGATCGCCTTGTCCGGCAGATGGCGATCATTGATGTACCGCGCCGACAGCTCTGCGGCGGAGGACAGCGCGGCAGCTGAATACTTGATGCTGTGATGTTCTTCGAAGCGGCTTTTGAGCCCCTTGAGAATTTCCACTGTCTCGGCGACGGACGGTTCGGTTACGTCGATCTTTTGAAAGCGACGTGAGAGGGCGTGATCCTTCTCGAAGATTTGACGGAATTCGGAATACGTCGTCGCGCCAATGCATTTCAGCTGACCTGACGAGAGTGCCGGCTTGAGCAGATTGGATGCATCGAGCGTGCCACCCGAGGCGGCGCCCGCACCGATCAGGGTGTGGATTTCGTCGATGAACAGCACGGCATTGTCGATTTCGCCAAGCTGTTTGAGGACGGCTTTGAGGCGCTGCTCGAAGTCACCACGGTATTTGGTGCCGGCAAGCAGGGACCCCATGTCCAGCGCGTAGATCTGGGCGTTTTTCAGAATATCCGGGACTTGCTTGTCGATAATGCGACGAGCCAGGCCTTCGGCGATCGCGGTTTTGCCCACGCCGGCTTCGCCGACCAGCAACGGGTTGTTCTTACGGCGACGGCACAGCGTCTGGATAACGCGCTCCACTTCCTTGTTACGCCCGATCAATGGATCGATTTTGCCAATCAGCGCCTGCTGGTTGAGGTTCTGGCTGAAACTTTCAAGAGCGCCGCCAGCCTGGGCTGCTTCCTGCTCCCCCTCTTCGGCTTGGCCGTTGGTTTGCGCTTGGCTTGCTGGCTGCTGCGATTTTGAAATGCCGTGTGAGATGAAATTTACGACATCCAGGCGGGAGATTCGCTGGCGCTGAAGGAAATACACCGCGTGTGAATCCTTCTCGCCGAAAATCGCGACCAGTACGTTGGCGCCCGTGACTTCTTTTTTTCCAGAGGATTGCACGTGCAGGATGGCACGTTGGATTACACGCTGGAAACCAAGAGTGGGCTGAGTATCGACTTCCTCCAGATCATCGACCTTGGGCGTGTGCTCGTTGATGAAATTGCTCAACTCACGACGCAATTCTTCGATGTCCGCAGCGCAGGCGTTGAGCACCTCAATTGCGGAAGGGTTATCCAGCAAGGCCAGCAACAGGTGTTCGACGGTGATGAACTCATGCCGTTTCTGTCGGGCCTCTACGAAAGCCATATGAAGACTAACTTCTAGCTCTTGCGCGATCATTTTCAGTTTTCCTCCATCACACACGCGAGGGGGTGTTGATGCTGCCGGGCAAACGACACGACCTGCTCGACTTTGGTCGCTGCGGAGTCTTTCGGAAAGACCCCACATACTCCAGAACCCTGCGTATGAACCTGAAGCATAACGCGCGTTGCTTGTTCGCGGTCCATGTTGAAAAATTGCTGCAGAACCAATACGACGAATTCCATCGGGGTGAAGTCGTCATTCAGAAGCAGCACTTTGTAGAGCGGGGGGGGCTTGGTGTTCGTCCGCTCCGTTTCGAGTACGGAATCGCTCTGTTTATCGGTGGCCATGCGAGTCATTCTAATCCAGTCGGTCCAGAGTGCAATATGTCTGGGTTGCTTTGGAGATGGGGATGTTTGGGCGTTTTGCAACAGCATGGACAAGTTTTTCCTCGTTTACAAGGGGGCGTCCAAGTGCTTGAAATCAAAAGAGATGATTTTTAAGGCTACAACGAGGGGCGAAATTACGCAGGTGGTTGTGGCGATGTGGAGACAAATAAAATCAAAAATGTTGACGCTTGTTTGTCAAATGCGTAAAAGCAAAAAGTGTGTCCGACGCATTTTGGCGCCGAATGGGTGGTTTCACCGCAAGGCTGTGGATTTGAAGCTGGCCTCGTTCCAAGGCTGAGGAACACATAAAAGGGTTTGGAGGAGACTGAACCCGCGACTTTCAGTTCAATTGAAGGATCATGGCAATATGGCAACTGGTACCGTTAAGTGGTTCAACGACGCCAAGGGATTTGGTTTCATCACTCCGGATGATGGGAGCGAGGACCTGTTCGCGCACTTTTCCGCTATCAATATGGGCGGCTTCAAGACTTTGAAAGAGGGTGAAAAGGTGAGCTTTGAGGTCACTCAGGGGCCGAAGGGCAAGCAGGCTTCGAATATCGAGAAGGCCTGATCCTGGCGTGGCGCGGTACCTGGTTCGCCAGGTGCCATGAAGCAAGAAAGCCGCTGGAAACAGCGGCTTTCTTGTTGGTACTCGCGGGAACCGGGAGATGGATTATCTCAGCTTGGTTTCCTTGTACATCACGTGCTTGCGAACGACCGGGTCGTACTTCATGAGCTCGAGCTTGTCAGGCGTGGTGCGCTTGTTCTTCGAGCAGGTGTAGAAGTGACCGGTGCCGGCAGACGATTCCAGTTTGATTTTTTCACGGGCGCCTTTGGCCATGATGTTCTCCGTTCGATTGCGTGGGCAGGGCCGACGTCAGATTTTTTCGCCGCTGGCGCGCAGGTTGGCCAGTACCGAGTCAATACCGTTCTTGTCGATGGTCCGCAGGGCGGCGTTCGATACACGCAGGCGGACCCAGCGGTTCTCAGCTTCGCTCCAGAACTTACGGTTCTGCAGGTTTGGCAGGAAGCGACGCTTGGTTTTATTGTTGGCGTGGGAAACGTGGTTACCCACCATCGGTCCCTTACCGGTCACTTGGCACACACGAGCCATGACTTGCTCCAGAATTCTGATTCCCGAAAACGAATGATTATAAAACGCCGACCCCGTTTGAAGCAAGCCATTTATCCGTAAAGAATCAGTTATACAGAATTCCGCGTAGCACATAGGGCAGGATGCCGCCGTGGCGGTAGTACTCGACCTCCACCGGGGTGTCGATACGGCACAACACCGAAATCTTCTGGTTTCTGCCATCACTGTGATGAATCACCAGTTCGAGTTCCTGACGGGGCGAGAGGCCGTTGGCCACGCCGAGTACGTCGAAGGTTTCCTCGCCGGTGATTCCCAGCGATTGCCATGAGTCGCCGCCCTGGAACTGAAGCGGCAGAACACCCATGCCCACCAGATTGGAACGATGAATGCGCTCGAAGCTTTTCGCCACCACCGCGCGGACACCGAGCAGACGGGTGCCCTTGGCGGCCCAGTCACGGCTCGAGCCCGTACCGTACTCCTCACCGGCGAAGACAATGCCAGGCGTGCCCGCCGCGATCAGTGCGTTGGCTGCATCGAAGACGGTGGTCTGTTCGCCATCCATCAGGGTGTAGCCGCCTTCCACATGAGCGCCATCTTCCTTTTTGGGCAGGATGAAGTTCCGGATCCGTACGTTGGCGAACGTGCCACGCAGCATGACTTCGTGGTTGCCCCGGCGCGACCCGTAGGAGTTGAAATCAGCGCGCTTGACACCCTGTTCCTTCAGCCAGGCGCCCGCCGGGGTGGCTTCGGAGAAGGCTCCGGCTGGTGAAATGTGGTCGGTCGTGACCGAGTCACCCAGCAGCAATAATGTGCGTGCGCCGACGATGTCATGAATGGCTTCGGGCTCCCGCGAGAAGTCTTCGAAAAACGGCGGGCGGGCGATGTAGGTGGAAGGCGGCCAGTCATATACCTTGCCGGTGGGCGCTTCGATTGAGTTCCACAGATCGTGGTCCTTGGTGAAGTCGCTGTACAGACGCTTGAAGGTGGCCGGATCCTGCGCATAGGGCATGATCTCGTTGATCTCATCGGAAGTCGGCCAAATGTCACGTAGATAGACGTGATGGCCGTTCGAGTCGGTGCCAAGAGGATTGCTGGTCAGGTCAATGTTGGCGTGACCGGCGATTGCGAAAGCCACCACCAGTGGGGGGGAGGCAAGAAAGTTGGCACGGATGCTCGGATGAATGCGCGCTTCGAAGTTGCGGTTGCCGGACAATACCGCGGCGGCAATGATGTCATTTTCATGAATGGCATTGTTCAGCTCCGGCGCAAGATCGCCCGAGTTGCCGATACAGGTTGTGCAGCCGTAACCGGCTAATGCGAAGCCAAGGTCAGCGAGCGATTGGAGCAGACCGGAACGTTCGAGGTAATCGGTCACCACGCGTGAGCCCGGGGCAAGCGAGGTCTTGATGTGCGGTGCGACGGTCAGCCCTTTGGCGACCGCTTTTTTCGCGAGCAGGCCCGCTGCGATCAACACCGCGGGGTTGCTGGTGTTGGTGCATGAGGTGATGGCTGCGATCAGGATGTCGCCGTGGCCCAGCGTGACATCGGGCAGGCCGCTTGGCACGCGTGTGCCAAGTGAAGCTTCCGGTACGCCGAAACCCCCGTCAGAGACCGGCAGAGGAAGAAGGCGGTCGAGCACTTCTTCCATGTCAGTCAGTGGAATGCGGTCTTGCGGTCGTTTCGGCCCGGCGAGCGAGGGCACGATCGAAGCCAGGTCGAGCGTGAGCACACGGCTGTAGTCGATTTCACCCGCGCGGGGGATGCCGAACATCTCCTGCGCCTTGAAATAGGCTTCGAACGCCTCGCATTCCTCCTCGCTGCAGCCGGTGGTGTGCATATAGGCGATGGTTTTTTCGTCCACCGGGAAAAAGCCCATCGTCGCCCCGTATTCAGGCGCCATGTTGGCGATGGTCGAACGGTCAGTAACGCTCAGGCTGGCCGTGCCTTCGCCGAAGAATTCCACGAACATGCTGACAACTTTTTCCCGTCGCAGCATTTCGGTGATGGACAAGACGAGGTCAGTCGCGGTGACGCCTTCGTTGAGTGCGCCCGTGAGCTCCACGCCGACGACGTCCGGGGTGAGCATATAGACAGGCTGGCCCAGCATCGCGGCTTCGGCTTCGATGCCGCCGACGCCCCAGCCGACCACGCCCACGCCGTTGATCATCGTGGTGTGCGAGTCGGTGCCGACCAGACTGTCCGGATAGAACAGTGTGCCGTCCGGGGTTTCCTGGTGGCGCACGCCGCGGAACAGATATTCGAGGTTGATTTGATGCACGATACCGATGCCCGGCGGCATCACCCCCAGGGTGTCGAAAGCCTGCATCCCCCATTTGATGAACTGGTAACGCTCGTGGTTGCGCTGAAATTCGCGCTTCATGTTATTGAGCAGTGCAGCCGGAGTGCCGTATTCATCCACTTGTACCGAGTGATCGACGACCAGGTCGACCGGCACCAGGGGTTCGATCAGTTCGGGGTCGAAACCGGCTTGGTGCGCGGCATCGCGCATTGCGGCCAGATCGCACAACAGCGGCACGCCGGTAAAGTCCTGCAAAATGACGCGCGCGACCACGAAGGGCAGTTCGCTGGTGCGTTCGCCCTGCGCCTGCCAGGCGGCCAGCTCGCGCACGTGCTGTTCGGTTACACGCGTGCCGTCACAATTGCGCAGCACGGCTTCCAGCACGATACGCAGCGAGATCGGCAAACGTGAAACCTTTCCAAGACCGGTTTTCTCGAGCTCGGGCAGAGAGTAATAGCGTCCTTCGCTGCCGGACGCAGTCCTGAAACTGCGAAGAGTGTTGAACGGATCGTTCGGCATGCGTGGGCTCCTTTGAACGGATGGTGCACGGATGCGTTCATGGTACCGCGAGAAGCCCTCTTCGGTTCAAGCGCTGAAACCGTATGGATGTGTATCCGTTCGGTTCAGGGAACCGGGACGGGATCGTCGTTACTGAATTCATCGTAGCCGTCAGTTACGTGGCCATCCACGAACCGGGAGATAAGCATGAATATGGAGGTGACAGGAAACGCGCGCCTCGGCGTGCAGCAGGCAGAGGTTGCCCGCACTGGACGCTTGGGCTCGCGCGCGATCGAGGCGGGGCAGGCGCAGGGAGCACGGGTCGGGTCAAGGTCGGGCGGATTTTTCCGTGGCGTGAAGGCGTTGGCCTCGCGCGCGCTGGATGTGATGACGCCTGCGAATGTGCGGGTGCAGAGCAAGGCGGCGCGCGCAGATGCCGCCTTCGGACGGGGCATTGATCGTGCGGTGGATGCCTTGCGCAAGGGCGGCGCCGAGGGCGTACAGACTTTCCGCGATGAATTGCTCACCCTGCGCAAGGGTGAGCGAGCGTTAGGGCGTGGTGGCATTGATTACGATGCCACGTTGCAGCAGGCCTTGAGCAACCGCTTTTCCGCCATGCCGGAAGACTCGTTGCGCAAGATCATGATCACTTTGCAATCTGACACGCTCTCGGCGGTGCGCAATGAGTTGATCGATGGCCCGCCACGCGAAGTGCAGGCGATGGCGGACGCGCTTGCGGACGCCGGTTTGATGTCGCCGTTATCGTCAGATGCGTTGGCTCGCCCGGACGCCCTGCGTGACCTGTCGCTGTTCGAATCGCTCGCGTTGGACGAATCCGCACGGCGTATCGATGCGCGCGGTGCGGAAAACATCGATGCGGCGCTGGAACAGGCGCTGGGCGCCGTCGGACAGGAAGCTGGCGGGGTGCGTGGCGCGGTGGCCTATGTGTTGCCGACGGCCTGTGAGGCAGCACGTCATGCGGTCGTCGAGCTGCGTCAGAACGGTGTCATTGCAGACGGCGGCGATCCGGTTGCAAAGTTCAGAGCCGACAACGCCCACGCCTACGGATTGGTCAAACAACGTCTTGAAACCATGGGGGAGGCAACGCGCGATCTTTTGCTGCGTTACGCGGATAGCGATCAACTGCGCGAACTGGCAAATGGTGTGCCCATCGGGGAGGCGCGCACGCCGCACACGGATGCGGCCATTGCGGCCGAAATTCCGCAGCGTCTTGAACGTCTGGGCAACACGCTGGAGCGTCAGGTAACCGCTCTGGAAGCGGGGGGCATTCCTGCAGCCCACACGGCGAGCGCGTTTATCCAGGAGCTTGGCGAGGCGGTCGACACGCTGCGAGCGTTGCAACGGCACGTGAGCACCTTGGGGCTCGATGGGACGCGCGCCAGTGAGCTTGCTGGCCGTCTGATCGTGCATCTAGACAGGATTCCGGTCGGCGCCATGAAGCTCGAGGATCGCTCCAATACTGAGATCGGCAGCCTGTCGGCGTCGCTGGGGCGTTTGAGTGTCGAGCACATGAACGAAGCCATCGCTGCGGTAACGACACAACGCGGAGATGAGGTGCGCGAAACGTACCGTGGTCATTTCAACGACTTTCTCGCAACGGTGACGGATCGTAATGACGGCTACGCTCATTTGCCGGCGGCGATTCGCGGCCTGCAGGACGCGGCGCAACGGGTGCTGGACGTAGCCAATGAATTGGGGGCGGGCATCGAGGGGCAGGATCATGTTGCGCCATTCCGCGCAGACTTGCTCGAAAATGCCGTACGTGCCCATACGTCTGAAGATCTGCTTGCCGCGCTCGGCCAGATGCGTAGCGAAGCCTACGTCTCGTCCTGCCGTTTGTTTGAAGATGCTGGAGCGCAATTCAGTTTTTCGTCCCGTACGGAACAGCTCGGACGTGATCTCTACAATCACTCTGCGTTGCTGGGATCGATTGCCGAGCAGATCGCCATGGTGCTCGATGAGCGCGGCGTTCCGGTGCCGGAGAGACCTCAACTCAGAGAAGACGCCAGGCCTTCCTTAGAGGCCAAACGCTTGTTGCGCGCCCTGGCCGGCCTTCAGGTTACTGATGCAGGAAGTATTTCCTTTGCCGGCTGCGCCCGCCCCCAAGCGGCGTTCAACGACTATTCGATCGAGGCATCGGCCATACGGCTGCTCGATAGCGTGGCGCAAAGCCCGTTCAGTGCGGCAAATCTTCTTGAAGAGGGCTTCATTTTCAACCACGTATTGCTGAGCACGATGAACGAAGAGGGCGGGATTGATGCCGATCAACGGCAGGGACGGCGTGAGGCGACCTTCCAGCAATTACTGGAGAATGCTTCGAATCTTCAGATCGCCAATCTGCGTGACAATCTGGAGTCGGTTGATATGCAAAACCTGCTCGGCGCAGCGAATCTGGTGCGTTTTGATGCCCCGCATGGATCGTCGGATGAACAAATTTACGCACAGGGACGTTTATGCGCCTCGACCGAATCGCTTGCGGTGTTGAGGGTCATGCTGGGGGAGGAGGTTGCCCGGCGTGAGTTGCCGGAATCGACGCAGCCCAGACTCGACATCCGTTCACGCGAGCAGGTGCCGGAGAACTATTTCGTCGCAATCGACCGGGCGGTGGAGGCCATTCTCAAGCTTGAGACCGTGGAAGAAGCGCATCATGCTGACGCAGCGCTGAGTCCGATGTTTAGAGAGGCGCTGGTTGCCATGTATCACGAGGCTCCTGTCGGCAGTCAGCGAGATCCGTCGGAAGACGGTCTTCCAGGTGTGGCCGGTGCTTTTTCGGCCGATCTTGGCCGGGCGACGATGCGCGTGCGACGCGGTGATGAGATTGTCGAGCTCTACGAGCGTGGCGACGAACGGAATTTGTCGGAAGCGGAGAAGGCCGCGCGGCGAGAGCAAGGGGTTGAACGGCTACGCGTTTTTTGCGAGGGGGACGAAGGCCGCATGCTGGCCTTGTCACGCTACATGAATCAGGCTGCGCTGATGCCGTTGGAGATGGCGCTGAACACTTCCGACATGAAGGTTCCGGGCTTTGACGTGCCGCTTGGCATGCTCCTTCGTGATGGCGGGCATATTGGCTACGAAACAGAGCATCTTGGCGGTGCGCAATACCGTATTGATTATGTGGCTGACTGGTCCTTGCGCGGTGTCCAGACAGGGGGAGACATGGTTGCGCTTGATGCCCGCAATAGCCGGCTGACGTTCCGTTTCTCCGCAACATTTGATCTGAGTGAACCCGATCAGCCCGTGATCGAAGTGGGTGACTCCAAATACGATCTCACCATCCAGCGTGGCATGACCTTCAGTGTCCGTTGAACGATGCCGGAACCGACTGCAACTCGAAGAGGAACGGAATGAAACTCGATGATGCCTTGAACGCCCTCGGCCGTCAGATGCACGTGCCCGCATTAGGTTTTGATGAAGCGGGTGTATGTCGCATGGTTTTTGACGGCGACTTGATCGTTGATTGCGAACGCTTGGCCGGGAGCGAAGAATGTGGCTACCTGTACAGCGTTGTCGCGTCGCTCCCCGCAGAGGGACGAGAGGGCGTCTACGCACGTCTGCTCGGGGCCAATCTGTTTGGGGATGAAACCGGTGAAGCGGTATTTGCAATCGATGAAGTTGCGGGTGAAATCCTGCTGCAGCAAAGGATCGATGCCGCAAATTTGAATGAAGGAACGTTCGCTGCAGCCGTCGAGGCGTTTGTTCATGTGCTCGAAGAATGGCGCGAACGTTTGCGAACCGCTACCGACGTCTCGCCTGCCACCCATGCCGGCATGCCGCCGGGGATGATGCACGTGTAAACGACGCCGGACAGAGGCAGGATGCACGGAAACGCATTGCTGCAATGCGCCATGAGTCTTGTAGAAGAGTTATAATCGCTCCCCCGCCGGTTCGGCCGGCCGGGCGACGACTTACCGGATTCAAGGAAAAAACTCGTGCTGGAAACCTACCGTGCTCATCTTGCCGAACGCGCAGCGCTCGGCATTCCCCCGCTGCCGCTTGATCGCGAGCAGACTGCCGCGCTCATTGATCTGTTGCACAATCCGCCGACAGGAGAGGTCGATTTTCTGCTTGATCTGTTGACGCATCGCGTCCCCGCCGGCGTGGATGATGCAGCCAAGGTCAAGGCCGAATTCCTCGCCAAACTTGCGAAAAATGAAGCCGTTTGTACCGCGATTCCGCGTAAACGAGCCGTTGAACTGCTAGGTACGATGCTGGGCGGTTTCAACATCAAACCGCTGATTTCGTTGCTCGATGATGATGAAGTCGGTGCGGTGGCAGCCGAGGGGCTGAAACACACCTTATTGATGTTTGATTACTTTCATGACGTCAAGGAACTGGCCGACAAGGGCTGCGCGAATGCGCAAGCGGTGATGCAGTCCTGGGCAGACGGCGAGTGGTATACGCGTCGCCCGGAAGCGCCGACGAGCATGAAAATAACCGTTTTCAAAGTGCCCGGCGAAACCAACACCGACGATCTGTCGCCCGCGCCGGATGCGTGGAGCCGACCGGATATCCCGTTGCACGCATTGGCGATGCTGAAAAACCCGCGTGATGGCATCCGGCCGGAAGAGCCGGGCGTGCGCGGACCGATTGACGAGCTTGCCGCGTTGAAGGCGCAAGGCAACCAAGTGGCCTATGTGGGTGACGTGGTGGGCACGGGCTCGTCGCGCAAATCCGCCACCAACTCGGTGTTGTGGTGGACCGGCGAGGATGTGCCCTATGTGCCGAACAAGCGTTTCGGCGGCGTCTGCCTCGGCGGCAAGATCGCGCCGATCTTTTTCAACACCATGGAAGATGCCGGTGCGCTGCCGATCGAGATCGATGTTTCTGCATTGGAAACCGGTGATGTGATCGAACTGACGATCGATCACCAAACTGGCAAGGTCAGCATCCGCAAAGAAGGCGAGATGGTTGCCGAATCGCGACTCAAAAGCACCGTGCTGCTGGATGAAGTGCGCGCAGGGGGCCGTATCCCGCTGATCATTGGGCGGGGCTTGACCGCTCGCGCCCGCGAGGCGATGGGTTTGCCGCCGTCCACATTATTCCGACTGCCGCAGGCGCCCAACGAAGCCGATCAGGACAAAGGTTTTACGCTGGCGCAGAAAATGGTCGGCCGCGCCTGCGGTCTGCCCGAAGGGCAGGGCATCCGTCCGGGCACCTATTGCGAACCGCGCATGACCACGGTGGGATCGCAGGACACCACGGGCCCGATGACGCGCGATGAACTCAAGGATTTGGCCTGTCTCGGTTTCTCGGCGGATCTGGTGATGCAATCGTTCTGTCACACCGCCGCCTACCCGAAACTGATTGACGTGAAAATGCACCGCGAGTTGCCGGGCTTTATCACCAATCGCGGTGGAGTCTCGCTCAAGCCGGGCGACGGCGTGATCCACTCCTGGCTCAACCGTTTGCTCCTGCCGGACACTGTCGGCACCGGTGGCGACAGTCATACCCGATTCCCGATCGGCATTTCGTTTCCCGCCGGTTCCGGATTGGTGGCCTTTGCCGCGGCGACGGGTGTGATGCCGCTCGATATGCCGGAATCGGTGTTGGTGCGTTTCAAGGGTCAGATGCAACCGGGTGTGACCTTGCGCGATCTGGTCAATGCGATTCCGTACTATGCGATCAAACAGGGCTTGTTGACGGTAGAGAAGAAGGGCAAGAAAAATATCTTTTCTGGCCGGATTCTCGAGATCGAAGGTCTGCCGGACCTCAAGGTGGAACAGGCCTTCGAACTGTCTGACGCTTCGGCCGAACGTTCTGCTGCCGGCTGCACGGTTCATTTGGACCAGGCACCGATCATCGAATACATGCGTTCGAACATCACGCTGATGAAATGGATGATCGCCAATGGTTACGAGGATAGACGCACGCTCACGCGTCGCATTCAGGCGATGGAAGAGTGGCTTGCCGATCCGCAATTGCTCGCACCCGATGCGGACGCGGAGTACACCGCCGTCATTGAGATCGATCTGGCCGAGATTGTCGAGCCGCTGGTGGCCTGCCCGAATGATCCGGACGACATCAAACCCTTGTCCGAAGTCGCGGGTGACAAGATCGACGAGGTGTTCATCGGGTCATGCATGACCAATATCGGTCACTTCCGCGCTGCCGGCAGGGTTTTGGACGGAAAAAGCGACCTCCCAACCCGTTTGTGGGTGGCGCCGCCGACCAAGATGGACGCAATGATCCTCAATGAGGAAGGCTATTACGCGATGCTTGGAAAGTCTGGCGCACGCATGGAAATGCCTGGATGTTCGTTGTGCATGGGCAACCAGGCGCAGATTCGCAAAGGCAGCACCGCGATGTCCACCTCGACGCGCAATTTCCCCAACCGCCTGGGCGTGGATACCCGCGTTTATCTCGGTTCGGCCGAGCTGGCAGCCGTATGCGCGTTGCTGGGCCGCATTCCGACGGCTGAGGAATATCTGGCGCAGGTGACGGTCGTCAACGAACAGGCGGACGACATCTACCGCTACATGAATTTCGATCAGATCGAGGCATTCCGTGAAGTCGCCGACACGATCGTAGTCTGACCGCTCCCGGCTTCAAATGAAGCCGTCCTTCCCGAAGGAAAAAGCTGCGCCCCAAAAGTTGGACACCCGTCTGAACTTTTGGGGCGCTTCACATGGTTAAAACCATTCATTTGCATGCAGTGTGTTTCATCCCTAATACACTTTTGGCATGATTTTCGACACTGTCTCAAAACTGAAACAACTTCACGTCGAGCTTTAGCGAGAATGTTTCCGCGTGTTAGTGAATCGTAACGATTCGGAAACAAGACTCTCGGCTCAAGAATTCTTATTTGATTCAAATCATAGGCTTGCGACTTTGGCATGGCTTTTGCATAACAATGCATAAAGCACTTCATTACATGTCGAGGTCGCTGTGCACATCGATAGCTTATCCGGGACGAGGCGTTTGTTGCTGTGCGGGATTTGCTTGTTGCCAAGCATTACGCTGACAGCGCCTGCTTTTTCCGCCGACGGGGACATCATCATTCTGCGCGAAGTTCAGCCGCGCAGCGCAACCCGCCCGCCGTTGGTTCCTGATCCCAATCCTCACGTTGTCAATCCAAAGCCCAATTCGGTGATCAACCAAGGTCTGCGCGGCATGGCCGCGCCGACAGAGTTGAGTGACAGTGATTTTGCCGGTGTCACCGGCGGCCACGGAATACAACGCCAACTATCCAACGCTACGTCTCATTCGTTGCAGAGCACTTCCATGCAGCACGGAAGTGGCCGCGCGAACCTGCCCGCTTCACCGGCTGCGAGTCATTCCGGCGGTGGATTGGGAAATCTTGATGGACAAATAAACCGGAGTCTGCAGCAGGGCTTGCAGCCTTTGCAAGGACTGTTCGGACGTTAAGAAGAGAAGGCCGCCATGCACACGTTCAAGGTTGGTATTTCGCTTGTTTTTCTCGTTTTGGCGAGCCCCTTTCCGGCTTGGGCGGACAAGGAAAATACGGTGCTGATCCGCAACAGCGGCCAGAATTATTCGGGAAACCTCATGCTCAACCAGGCTGAGGGAACGGAACAGCAACAGGTCAATAGCCGGGCGATTTCTGCCGGCGCGGCAGCTCCGGTTCGCGTTCTGCAGCAGCGCGGAGTAATGACCTTCCCCGAAGATTTGAATGCCCAGGTGCGAATCGAAGGCTCGGCTTTCAGCCAGGGGAGCGGCGTGCTGGGCGTCAACCAGGGTGCAGGTATGGGCAATCAACAGATCAATGCTTTCCGGATGGCCATAGGGGCTGTACCGGAAAGTCTTGATGACAGCAGTCTGGCGCAAAACGCCGCGCCGCTGTCACACAACTCGGGAGCAGCGGTGCCCAACAATGGCGAGCGGCTGGTCGAGATCGATGACCGCGCCTTCGTCGGCAGTCGTGGAGCGGTTCAACTGAACCAGAGTGCCGGGGTTGGCAATCGAACGGTCAACCACCTCGGAATCCGGATCGCGCCTTGATCCGGCAGCAGTCTGTCAATTTTGTGACGACAACGTAGGGAGAATCATCATGAAAAAGCACCATGTATTGACTCCGCTGGCGTTTGGTCTAGCGCTCGCTCTATCTGGCGGAGCCTATGCTTCAGGCAGTGTTGGTGACGGCGCTGTAGCGGTCATCAATGACTCACAAACCAGCTTCAAGAATGAAGTGAAAAATAAAGGAACCGAAAACACTGCGGTGATCGACGGCTCGCTGAACAGCGCTTCAGGCAACGTTGGAGCGAACGTTGCTGCCGGTGACAACAACCAGCAGGCCAATGCGGCAGCGGTGTCCACCGCGGACGCGTTATTCGTTTTTGGCATTCCGGTTGTCTCTTCGGCGGTAGCCAGCATCGATGTGCAGCAAAAGGCGTTCAAGAACGACCTGACCAACTACAGCGTGCCCAATAACGCTGCATTGATTGGTTCTGCGAATGATGCCTCGGGCAACCTTGGTATCAACGTTGCTGCCGGTAACTACAACCAGCAGAAGAACGACATGGCGATCGCTTCGTCGTCCAGCGCGCATACCGCAACGGCGAGCGTGAATATTTCGCAGAAATCGTTCATGAACGAGACCGATAATCTTGCGACGCTGGCATACGGCAAGCAGAAGATTTCGCTCGGATTGAATGCTGAAGGTAGCTATGCAGGCCAGTCCGACCAGATCGGTGATGTCTACCTGGATGTGTGGGAGGGTGAGCGCCATCCGCAAGGCCCCATCATCGGCCACATCGACCTCGATAGTGAGGCACAAGGAGCCCAGGATCTGAATGGCGATGGCGGCGCTTTGGCCTTCAACGAGGCGGGCGATATCATGCTGGGTGGTTCGGTCAGCGGATATATCCCGACGGTCGTCGGGTTCAATAGTCCCGTGACGAACAACGCCACGCTTGCCGGTTCCCTGAACAGGGTGTCCGGTAACGTCGGTGTCAACATCGCGGCGGGCGGCGGTAACCAGCAAAGCAACTCGCTGGCTGTGACGGCCGGTTGCACGGCTTGCCCGTAAACACTATTCCGTAGAGGAAACCAAACCCGGTAACCCCGGGTTTGGTTGCGGGAACGGTTATGCGTCCATTCGTGCTTGTCATCGCGTGTGCAGTGCTGTCGGGTTTGCCCGCCGAACGTGGCCAGGCAAGTGGTCAGGGGTTTGCTGCCTTGCCCGGAGGCACTCTGGTTTTCAAACCAGTCATCAGTTTGCGCGAGCGACGCTTTTTGAATCTGGTTGAACAGAAAACCGATTTCAGTTGTGGCGCTGCGTCTTTGGCAACCGTTCTGAATCAGGCGTATGGCTGGAATCTGAACGAAGAAGATGTCATTGAGGGAATGCTGGAACGCGCGGATGCCGAGCAGGTGCGCAGTCTTGGCTTCTCCATGCTCGACATGAAGAATTATGTGCAGGATCTGGGGCTGCGTGCTCGTGGCTATCGGATCGAGGCGCAGCAGTTGAAGGAGGTCAAGGTGCCGGTGATCGTGTTGATCGATATCCGCGGTTACAAGCATTTTGTGGTGCTCCAGCGTAGCGACAATGGTTGGGTCTATCTCGGCGATCCGGTACTGGGGCAGAAAAAGATGCCCCTGGAAGAATTTGCCGGAAACTGGAATGGCATTGTATTTGCCGTCATTGGCCCGGGCTACGACCGTGACAATGCCTTGCTCAATCCTCCTGAACCATTGACAGCAAGAAACCGGCTGAATCGTTTCAGTCCGGTTCAGGATGCCGAGTTGATGGAATTCGGCTTTATTCAAAGTGATTTTTTCTAGGGCGCTCATACGTCTTGGGAGGCAACATGAAGATGCGTACAGGCTTAATCGTCGCGATGGTCTGCATGAGCCTGCCGGCGGCTGCTCAGAACCCTTTTCGGGTTGAGGAAGTGGGAGACGATGAATTGGCTCAATTGCGCGGGCGCTTCGTGCTGCCCGATCGGGTGGTGCACTTTGGCGTAACCATGACCACCCTTTGGGAAAACGGTGCGGGCCGGATCGGCGCCCAGGTGCAATTTCAGATGAATGCAGGAAGTCAGCCCAGTTTGCAGACGAGTTTTCTGGATGAAGCAGGCTCGGGTGTGCCGCTCCAACACGCTACGGGACAGGTGGTAGGCGGTGCTGGACTTGGCAGTGTTCAGGGGGTGGTGCAGAGCGTGCGCAGCGCGGGCGACTACAACGACGCGCTGAATGATCTGCGCATCACGATCGGCAGTTCAGCGACTCCAACACCGGGCGGCCAACCTTTCGGGGGAGCGATGACGCTGAACAATGATGCGGGAAATGTGCAGATCACTCGACAAGCGGGTGGCTTGCAGATCGCCATTCTAGCGAATTATGGACAAGGGCATGCACGGCAGCTCTTGGGTGGAGGTCAGTTAGCTCAACAAAGCAATATCAGCGGAAATTTGAACAAAGTGATCAATGCTGCGGATCTGAATGTCGTTTTACGAAACGCGGGATTGGGCAGTCAGTTGGCTCAGTGCGCTTGGGAGCAGTTGCGTGGTCTTCAAACGACCGGTTACTGAGGGAAGGGGCATGCGGAAACTATGCTGCGGTGTGCTTGCGTTGGCGGTGGGTGGCAGTGGTGCTGCGATGGCGCAGGATGCAGAGGAAGCGGCTCTGCGTCATGAAATGGAGGAATTGAGGCAACGTTACGAAGCACAGCAAAACGCGTTAATGGTGTTGGAACAACGCCTGCGTCAGCTGGAAGCGCGTCCAGCAACGACGGCACAAGGAGCGCCGTCATATGCGCCGGGCGCAACTCAACAAGCCCCGACGCGTGTGGCGGGGAGTACCGGATATGGAGAAAGCTTGCGCGACGCCTCCGAGCCGCCACCCAGTACGGAAGCCTTGTATCAGGAAGCCAGCGGCTTTTTCGGCGGCGGCGGATTTAGTCTCGAACCTGGCTTGAGCTATACCTATTACGACACCCGGCAGCTGTTTCTCAATGGCTTTCTCGCCCTGGATGCAATTTTTCTCGGAAATCTGGGGATTGATGAAATCAAGGCCCATACCTGGACGTTCGATTTGACCGGACGCTACAACTGGCGAGAGCGCTGGCAATTTGATGTGAACGTGCCCTTTATCACTCGCAGCACCACTTATGAATCCGCCGGTGCCGGAGGCTCTACAACGGCGTTTAGCGATAAAAGCATCACGTCCAATCCGCGCCTGGGCGATATCAGCTTTGGCGTGTCCTACAAATTCCTGGATGAAACCGCGAATCGTCCAGACATGGTGGCCAGCTTGCGCATCAAGGCGCCTACAGGCAAACATCCTTACGGCATCAAGCTGGAAGAAGTACCCGGAAATAACAATCTGAATGTGCCGGAGGAGTTGCCGACCGGCAACGGCGTGTGGTCGGTTACCCCGGGAATTTCGGTCGTCAAGACCGTTGATCCGGCCGTATTGTTCGCCAACGCTTCATACACTTGGCACAAGACCGAAAGCTTCTCGGACATCAGTGCGCAGCGTGGTGTCAGAGTGGCAGGCGAGGTTGATCTGGGTGATTATTTCCAATTCGGAGTGGGGATGGCGTTTGCCCTGAACGAGCGCATGAGTCTGTCCATGTCGTTTTCTGAGTTGATCAGCAGAAACAGTCGCATCAAGCCTCGAGGAGGTTCATGGCAGAAGGTGGATGGCAGTGCGGCCAACGCTGCCTATTTCAATTTCGGCATGACGTATGCGTTGGGTGACCGGCTGACCATGGTGCCGAATTTGGCCATCGGACTGACCCCTGACGCGCCGGACTTTTCGTTGAGCGTGAAATTTCCCTACTACTTTTGAATGTAGGGTGCGCTCAGCGCAAGCCGTGTTTGTGCAGCAAACGATAGAACGTCGGGCGTGACACCCCCAACGCGGCGGCCGCGCGGCTGGCGTTGTTGGAATACAGGGCTAAGGCGTCGGATAAGGCGCGCGCCTCGGCGTCAAGAATGTAATTTTTCAACGAATCAATATGGGCCCGATGGTTGGAGATGGATTCCAGGCCCATGTCAGCTGGCTGGATCGATCGTCCGTCTGCCATGGCCATGCCGCGCCGCACCCGATTGGCCAGTTCCCGAACGTTTCCAGGCCAGGAATACTGCAGCATGGCCGCGAGCGCAGTATCGCTGAAATTGCGTGGCCGACGGCCGATCTCTTTTGCATACAGAGCGGAAAAATGGCGTGCAAGAACGGGGATGTCTTCGGGCCGGTCGCGCAGATTGGTCGTGCGGATCTGGAGCACATTCAGACGGTAATACAAATCTTCCCGAAAAAGATTTCGCTCTACCGCCTGTTCCAGGTCGATGTGTGTGGCGGCCATAATGCGTACATCAACGTTGATCGTTTGTCCCGAGCCGACGCGTTCGATCTGGCCTTCCTGCAGGAAACGCAGCAGATTGGCCTGCAACTCCATCGGCAAATCACCGATTTCATCAAGAAGCAGGGTGCCACCGTGCGCCTGTTCGATGCGGCCGATCTTGCGTTGGTGCGCGCCGGTAAAGGCTCCTTTTTCGTGGCCGAACAGTTCTGATTGGATCAGGTTTTCGGTAATCGCTCCGCAATTCAGCGGTACAAAGGGCCCGGCACTTCTGCGCGAAGCCTTGTGCAGCGCTTGAGCGACCAGTTCCTTGCCGGTGCCGCTTTCTCCGCGGATCAGGATGGTTGTGTCCGTAGGCGCGAGCTTGGCGATGAGCGCGTTGAGCTCGCGGCTGATGTGACTGTCACCGATCAGCGTGTGGTCGCTTGCTGGCCGGGTAACGGGAATGCGTAACTTGGCCATGCCGTACGCGTGACCAATCGCGATGCAGACACGTTCGGGGTCGAGCGGCAGGGTGTGATAATCGAAAAACCATTCTGCGATGAAGTTGCGCATGGTTGGAGAATCCATGCTTTCCTGGGTAACGACCGCGAGCCATTCGCCTCCGTTCATGGCAAGTACGTTTTTCAAGATTTCGGGGCGTTTCAGATGATCTGCGCGCAATCGAACCAGGCCGACGTCGAAATGTCGACCGTTAACCGCGTTCAGGCTGCTGCAGACGATTGTCCAGTGATTGCCTTCAAGATAGGGGGCAATACCAAGACAGCCCTCGCAGGGATCCACCAAAAGCAACTGACGCGTAGTGTGCATGGCCGTGTCGATGAGTTATTTCCCCGGGCCATTTGGCCTTGTTGCGAAGAGGGGCTCTTTTAACCATAGACACTTAATGGCATTTGCGTAAATTTCTTGTTACGTAGCGGGCGGCAATGCACGATTTGATGACGCGGTTTGAAGCAAAAGAATGTCCGTAAAGTTTTGACGAAACCGTGCAGATTTCGTCCAGGCAATCCATTCATCCTTTCAGGCGCAGATGAAACCGATGGCCCAGGGGTTGCCTTCGCGGCCTCGTCCGAGAGAAAGCCAGCCGCTGCCGTGGAGCACGACTTCCTCGCGCGACAAAATGAATTCAGGTGTGCCGCTGATGGAGACGTACGTGCCGTTGCTGCTGTGGTCGCGCAAAAGGAATTTGTCGCCGCGTAGCTCGATTCCCGCATGTTGACGCGAGACGCGCGGATCGTCGATGCAGATTTCCGAGATGGGATCGCGCCCGAGACGGGCGACGGGCTGCCAGCCGTTGATTTGGGAGCGGTTGTTGCCCCAGGTCAAGCGCAATTCGGGCGCCTCGGCGATTGGATCGGGCAGCCCGTAGATACGGGTGGTTGCGCCGTCTGGTTCAAGGGGTAATTCGAACAGTGCGACCTGTTTGGATACGCCGCGCAGAAACCGCGGCGGTAGAGGCCGGAGATGGTCGCGCCAGCTTGTGATCATGCGTTTCGCTGCAACTTCGGTGGTCAAGGCGCGCCCAGGAGAGGCCAGCGCAGTGAGGCGTGCGGCGACATTGACGGCCTCGCCAAAAATATCGTTGTCGCGGGCGAGCAACGGGCCGGTATGAAAGCCGATGCGCACTTCCGTCGGGTAATTGGCCAAGGAAGGGCAATCGCGCATGGTGGCGTGAATACCGGCTGCACAGTCGGCCGCAGCATCGGGGCCCGGTAGGACTGCCATGAGTCCGTCGCCAGTATTCTTGATGGTGCGTCCGCCGCGATTGGCGACCACTTCGCTGGCCTGGTCGAGGCAGGTGGTGACCAGTGAAAAGGCGGTTTCGTCACCGGCTTGTTCGTACAGCCGGGTGCTGCCGACAAAGTCGACGAACAACACGGTGCTGTCCGGAGCGTTGAGAAGAGGATGTTCCCGTTGCGTGACAGTGTTCATCAAACCGGTACGCCCAAATATTTCAACTGAAAAAATGCGCCACGGTTTCGGGGCTGAGATTCACTCCGGTGGCGCGGGCGCGCAGCAACAATTCCCAATAATAGCGATAGGACGCGCGGTCGTGCAGTTTTCCGCGATGTTGAATGGGACCCCAATCAGCAGCCTGTGCAGCAAGGAGGATCGCTGCAGCGTCTTCAGTTTCTGAAAAATCAGGCTGCATTTGGCTGACAATTTCGCCGATCTGGTTGGGATGGATGCTCCACATGCGCAAAAAACCGAATTCTTGCCGCGCGCGACGGGCATCTTCGCGGATGTGTGCAAGGTCGTTGAGCTCGGTGGTGACATTGTGGGTCGGCACAATACCGTTGGCCAAGGCGGCGGCGACGATCTCGCATTTGGCGCGCGTGAGAATGGGGTGGGTGAATTGGCCAGGGCTGACCATTTCTTCCCCGGACAGTGCGCCATGGTGAGAGGAGACGAAATCCATGATGCCGAAATCAATCGACTCCACGCCGTCCAAAGCAGAAATCTCCCAGACTTCGCGCAATGCGCCGTGTGTCTCGATCAGCACATGGGCCGGAATCTGACGGTTGATTCCGTGTTGTGCTTCGGCGCGCCGCATGGCTTCGAGCTGCAGACGCACATCAGCGGATGAGCGTGCTTTCGGCAATGTAATGAAAGCGAGCCGCTCTCCGGCGATGCCAATCAAAAGATCCAGATCCTGTTTCCAATGCGGATGGGTGGGATCGTGAATACGTGCGCCCACTCGATCAAAATGATTGGCCTCGCTCATGATGAGCTCTGCCGCCATGCGCGCATGTTCCGCTTCAGCGCCGGCATGGGCGCCATCTTCGCAATCGAAGGTGATGTCAAATATCGGCCCGAGTTTGGCCTGCAGGGCGAGCGCCTTGTTCATCAACTTTTCAGAACCGGCGTAATGCTCCACGGCGGGCAGAATCGGAAAAGATTTTTCGTTGTCGAAGAGAACGTCAGTAGGGTGAGCGCGGTGATTCATTGAAAATTCTCTGGATGCATCATTGGCGGGCGCGGAAAAGGATACGGTTCAGCCGTGCCAAAAGGAGCACGGCTGAACCGCGTATTTTGCGGGAAAATTCAAGGCTGCTCAAAGCAGATCTTTCACGCTTTCGCGCTCTTCGAGCAGTTCACGAATGGTGTTCTGGATGCGCTGTTCTGAAAATTCGTCAAATTCAAGGCCTTTGACGACTTCATAAGTGCCATCTTTGGTAATGCATGGAACGCCAAAAACGAGGCCTTCCGGAACGCCGTAGCTGCCGTCGGACGGCACGCCCATCGTGACCCACTCACCGCCGGAACCGAAGCACCAGTCGCGCATGTGGCAAATGGCGGCGTTGGCTGCGGAGGCGGCCGAGGACAATCCCCGCGCCTTGATGACCGCTGCGCCGCGTTCACTGATGGTAGGAAGAAAAACCTCCCGGAACCACGCTTCGTCATCGATCAGGTCGGTAATCTTGTCGCCGTTGGAGGTGACGAGGCGGTAATCGGCGTACATCATCGGTGAATGGTTGCCCCACACCACTAGATTCTTGAGGGTGCTGACCTTGCGACCACTTTTGGCCGCGAGTTGCGACAACGCGCGATTGTGATCCAGGCGCAACATTGCCGTGAAGTTTCGGGCCGGCACGCGTGCATATTTTTCGGCGCTTTTCATGGCGATGTACGCATTGGTGTTGCATGGGTTGCCCACCACCAGCACTTTGCAGTCCGGGTCGGCATGCTGACCGATTGCCGCGCCCTGGACGGCAAAGATCTTGGCATTTTCAGCCAGCAGGTCTTTGCGTTCCATGCCCGGACCGCGCGGGCGAGCGCCGATGAGCAGGGCGATTTGCGCATTCTTGAAGGCAACGTCGGGGTCGTCGGTGATGGAGATTCCCTCGAGAAGTGGGAACGCGCAATCTTCCAGTTCCATTCTTACGCCGGAAAGCGTTTTCTGCGCCTGGGGCAAATCAAGCAGCTGCAAAATGACCGGTTGATCTTTGCCCAGCATCTCTCCGCCGGCAATGCGAAACAGCACGCTGTATGCAATCTGGCCGGCGGCGCCGGTGACGATGACTCGAACAGGTGGCTTGATCATCTCGTACTCCTGAGTCTCTGGTTCGGAAGGTCGTTTCGTCATACGCGCAACGCAGGCGAGAATACTGTAGGTTCAGGCCCGATGGATGTCAAAACGGAAGTGCCGATCCGTATCTTATATAAAACATAAAACTGCAGATGGACGCGTTTCTGATTTTATGTTGGAATGCTCAAATGCCTCAGGAAACGCCCACTTTCAGCCCACTTTACCGACAAATCAAGGCGTTGTTGATCCAGGCGCTCGAAGCGGGTGAGTGGAAGCCCGGATTACTCATTCCAAGCGAATTCGAGCTTGCCGAGCGTTTTAATGTCTCGCAAGGAACGGTGCGCAAGGCGATTGACGAGCTGGCGGCGGATCATTTGCTGGTTCGTCGTCAAGGCAAAGGGACCTTTGTGGCCACTCATCAGGATCTTCGCACGCAGCTGCGGTTTCTGCGGCTGGTGCCGATGAGTGGCAAGCGCGAGAAGGAACGACCCGAAAGTATCCCGTTGGAGTGCTGGCGGGCCAAAGCGGGCCATGAGGCTGCGCGTATTCTCGGCCTGGAAGCGGGCGCGCCGATCATTATCGTGCGCCGTTTGTTGCGTTTTGGCGGCAAGCCGGCGGTCATCGATGAAATCTATCTCCCAGGCGTGTTGTTCCAGGGACTCAATCTCGAACTTCTACAATCTTGGAAGAGCTCCCTTTATAGTTTGTTCGAGAACCGTTTTGGCGTGCACATGCTCCGCGCGAATGAAAGTGTTCGTGCGGTGGCGGCCGACCGTTCAGCCGCCGAAGCACTGAAGGTGCCGGAAGGCAAACCGTTGTTGTCGGTCGAGCGGGTGACGTATACCTATGGGGACAAGCCGGTCGAATGGCGGCGTGGCCTGTATCTTACAGACGAGCATTTTTATCTGAACGAACTGAACTGAACGCGGCGGTCCGTCACCCATACATGACGCCCCCATCCGGAGAGCACACGACATGCAGCAAACAAGGGTCCGAAAACGACCGAAACATCTGGCTCTGCATCAGATACGCATGCCCTTGCCGTCCATCGTTTCGATCTTGCATCGGATCAGTGGCGCAGGATTGTTTCTGTTTCTGCCGATCATGCTTTGGCTCTTCGACCAGAGTGTAGGCACGGCGGAAGCCTTCGAAGCGTATCGCGCATTCGTGTCCAACCCACTGATCAAGCTCGTATTGCTCGGCCTGATCTGGGCGTACCTGCATCATTTTTGTGCCGGCATTCGCTTTCTGTTGCTGGATATCGACGTGGGCGGTGATCTCGGGCCGGCGCGCCGCAGTTCAGTGGCGGTGCTGGTGATCAGCCTGTTTTTGACGATTGTGGCCGGAGTGGCGTTATGGTGAAACGCATTGTCGTGGGTGCGCATTACGGCTTGATCGATTGGATCGCCCAGCGCGCCACCGCGGTATACATGGCGATCTATACGGTGATTTTGGCGATCGCCTTGTTCTCGCTTGGAGAATATACGCACCAAAGCTGGCGCGATCTGTTCTCTGGTGGCTTCATGGCTTTTGCCACGTTCCTGTTTTTCCTCGCCTTGTTCTACCACGCGTGGCTGGGCATGCGGGATATTTTCATGGACTACATCAAGCCGACCGGGTTGCGCCTTACGTTGCATCTGGTGGTGGTGTTTGTGCTCGTCGGATATGCCGGCTGGGCGGCGCAGATTCTCTGGAGGCTGGCGGCGTGACAATTGCCAAGCATACTTTCGACGCAGTTATCGTGGGCGCGGGTGGTGCCGGTTTGCGTGCCGCGCTGCAACTGGCTGAATCGGGTTTGAAGACGGCGGTTCTGACCAAGGTCTTTCCGACGCGTTCGCACACGGTTGCGGCGCAGGGCGGTGTGGCCGCCTCACTCGGAAATTCCACCGAAGACAGCTGGCACTGGCACATGTACGACACCGTGAAGGGGTCGGATTGGCTGGGCGACCAAGACGCCATTGAGTTCATGTGTCGCCGCGCCAACGAGATGGTGGTTGAACTCGAACATTACGGCATGCCGTTCGACCGTCTCGATAACGGCAAGATTTATCAGCGTCCGTTTGGCGGCCATTCGCAAAATTACGGGCAAACGCCCGTTTCGCGTTCCTGTGCAGCGGCGGACCGTACCGGTCACGCGATGTTGCACGCGCTGTACCAACGCAATGTGCGCGCCAATACCCATTTTTTTGTCGAATGGATGGCGCTTGACCTGATTCGCGATCCTTTCGGTAACGTCGTCGGCGTGACCGCGCTGGAGCTGGAAACCGGCGAGGTTGCCATCTTCCACAGCCGCGCCGTCATTTTTGCCACCGGCGGAGCGGGGCGTATTTATCACAGCTCGACAAACGCCTTCATCAATACCGGTGATGGATGCGGCATGGCTGCGCGTGCCGGCATCCCGCTCGAAGATATGGAATTCTGGCAATTCCATCCGACTGGCGTAGCCGGGGCAGGGGTGCTGATCACCGAGGGCGTGCGCGGCGAAGGAGGCATCCTGCGCAACGCCAGCGGCGAGCGTTTCATGGAACGTTATGCGCCGAATCTGAAAGATCTTGCCTCGCGTGACGTTGTGTCGCGCGCAATGACGACCGAGATCAACGAAGGACGGGGTTGCGGCCCCGACAAGGATTACGTTCTGCTCGACATCACCCATCTTGCGCCTGAAACCATTATCAAGCGCTTGCCGGGCATCCGCGAGATCGCAATCCGTTTTGCCGGCGTCGATCCAGTGCGTGACCTGATTCCGGTGGTGCCGACCTGTCACTATCAGATGGGGGGCATTCCAACCAATTTCCGTGGTCAGGTGGTGGTTCCTGCGGGGGGCAATCCGGCCAGCGTGGTAAGCGGGTTCTATGCAGCCGGTGAATGTGCGTGTGCGTCGGTGCACGGCGCCAACCGCTTGGGCACGAATTCGTTGCTGGATCTGCTGGTGTTCGGCAAGTCGGCGGGCGAGACGGCGGTTGAAGACATGGAAGGTGGCAATCTGCCCCTGCGTCCGCTGCCCAACGATGCGCTGGAGCGTTCGATGAGTCGTCTTGATCGTCTTGATCGCCAGAACGACGGGGAGAGCGTCTTCGAAGTCGGCCAGGAAATGCGACGCACGATGCAGAAGCATGCCGGAGTGTTCCGTTTCGCTGCGTTGCTCGCCGAAGGGGTAGAAAAAATGAACGTGATCGCCGAGCGGGCGAACAATACGGTGATCAAAGACAAATCCAAGGTGTGGAACATCGCGCGAATGGAGGCGCTCGAACTCGACAACCTGGTTGAGGTGGCGCGCGCAACCATTGTTTCCGCCGAGGCACGTAAGGAATCGCGCGGTGCGCACGTACGGGATGATGCGCCGGACACCCCGGAATTTCCGGATGGCCGAAACGATCAGGACTGGCTCAAGCACACCTTGTGGTACAGCGAAAACAACCGGCTTGATTACAAGCCGGTAAACCTTAATCCGTTGAACGAGGACACCAAGCCGATTGCGCTCGCCAAGCGCATCTATTGAGTGTTGGAGACATCCATGAGTACGCGTGAACTCTCTTTCAGGATTTATCGTTATGACCCGGATCGTGACGAGCAGCCGTGGATGCAGGACATCACTGTGGTGCTCGAACCGTCCGACAAGAAACTGCTCGACGCGCTCGTGCGCCTGCGGGCGCACGATGATTCGCTGTCCTTTCGTCGCTCCTGCCGAGAAGGGGTGTGTGGCTCGGATGCCATGAACATCAACGGCAAAAACGACCTGGCGTGCATGGTCGACATCGAAGGTTTGAAGCAGCCGGTTGTGTTGCGTCCGCTGCCGGGCCTGCCGGTGATCCGTGACCTGATCGTCGACATGACGCAATTCTTCAAGCAATATCACTCGATCAAGCCGTACCTGGTCAATGACGAGCCCGCACCCGAGCGCGAACGCTTGCAGTCACCCGAAGATCGTGAAGAGCTTGACGGTCTGTACGAATGCATCCTGTGCGCCTGTTGCTCCACCGCGTGTCCGTCATTCTGGTGGAACCCCGACAAATTCGTAGGGCCGGCCGGGCTGCTCAACGCCTATCGTTTCATTGCCGACTCTCGCGACCAGGCTACGAACGAACGCCTCGACAACCTGGAAGACCCCTATCGGCTGTTTCGCTGTCACTCAATCATGAATTGTGTGGACTCGTGCCCGAAAGGGCTGAATCCGACGCGAGCGATCGGGAAAATCAAGCATTTGATGACTCGGCGCGCCATATGAAGGGCTCTCAGGCGATCCAGCGAGGGCGCATTCGCTGGCAGTGCCGGCGCGCCTTATTGGAGCTTGATCTTGTTCTGGAGCGCTTCCTTGAGCGACACTTCGCCCGTCTTGAAGACGAACAGCTGGCGGATTTCGAGGATTTGCTGCATTGCGAAGACCATCCCCTGTGGGCGATGGTCAATGGTAGCGTACCGTGCCCGAAGGCCCGCTGGAGAGAAATCATTACGCTGCTTCGGGAAGGGGCCGAGGCTGTGGAGTCCTGTGACAAGGCCAACGAGAAAGAAGCAGAAGGTAATAAGGAAAGAGCAATGAGTAACGAACGTATTGCAAGTCTGACCGTAGATGGCGTGAGCCACGAATTTCCGGTCCTCAGCGGTACGCACGGAAACGATGTCATCGACATTCGTACTCTGGGCGCGCAGACCGGAAAGTTCACGTATGACTCGGGCTTTCTCGCCACGGCGAGTTGCAAATCGTCGATTACCTTCATCGATGGTGACAAGGGCGAGCTGCTGTATCGCGGTTATCCGATCGAGCAGTTGGCGGAAAAGTGCAGCTTTCTTGAGGTGGCCTATCTGCTGCGCAAAGGTGAGCTGCCCAACGCGACGGAACGGGAAGAGTTCGAGCGTGCGATCAAAAGCCACTCCATGCTGCATGACCAGCTCATGCGTTTTTACAGTGGTTTCCGTCGTGACGCACATCCGATGGCCATCATGGTGGGCATTGTTGGCGCGTTATCCGCGTTCTACCATGATGCGATGGATTTCTCCGACGAGGCGCATCGCACGGTTTCCGTGCATCGTCTGATCGCGAAATTGCCGACGATTGTCGCAATGGCGTACAAGTACAACACGGGTAAGCAGTACATGTTCCCGCGCAATGAGCTGAGCTATTCGGAGAATTTTCTCCACATGATGTTCGCTACGCCGTGCGAAGAGTACAAGCCGAACCCGGTTCTGGCGAAAGCGCTGGACGTGATTTTCACGCTGCACGCCGATCATGAACAGAATGCCTCGACCTCGACAGTCCGTCTGGCCGGCTCTTCCGGTGCGAATCCGTTTGCCTGCATCTCGGCCGGTATCGCCTGTTTGTGGGGGCCGGCACACGGTGGCGCGAACGAAGCCTGCCTCAACATGCTTGAGCAGATTGGCGACGTCTCCAACGTGGGTGAATACATCAAGCGCGCCAAGGATAAGGACGACCCGTTCCGTCTGATGGGCTTTGGTCACCGCGTCTACAAAAATTACGATCCGCGCGCCAAGCTGATGCGCAAGGTTTGTTATGACGTGTTGAATGAATTGGGCCTGGAGGACGACCCTCTCTTCAAGCTGGCGATGGCGCTCGAACGCATTGCGCTGGAAGACGAGTTCTTCGTTGAGCGCAAGCTGTATCCGAACGTGGACTTTTATTCCGGCATCGTCCAGAAGGCGATTGGCATTCCGAGCTCGATGTTCACCTGCGTGTTTGCGCTTGCGCGCACCGTGGGCTGGATCACCCAGTGGGAAGAAATGATTACCGACCCGGAATACAAAATCGGACGCCCGCGTCAGCTATACATCGGCCCGGCCCGGCGCGACGTTCCCGACAGGGCCCCGCGGTGAATGTCACGCCGTCGGAACCGGGAGTGACGCTGTCCTTCTAGATCCAGAACGGGGCGGCCGCAGATCGGGTTGTCCCGTTTTGTTTCAGCACAGGATGTGGCCGACACGACGTGTCCGGACACACGCCCCGAACGATCAGAGCAGGTGGAACCAATGATGAAAGAGCGCAGATCGACCTCGTACCTGTTCGGGAGCAACGCTCCCTTTGTCGAGGAATTGTACGAGTCCTATCTGGCTAATCCATCTTCCGTGGCGGAGGAATGGCGCGAGTATTTCGACCAGCTTCAGACTCAGGCCGGCGCTACGGTGCGAGATGTGGCGCACACCCCGATCATTGAATCTTTCGTACAGACCGGCAGCAAGCCGCGTTTGCGGGCTGCCGGTACGAAAGAGGACGACAAGTTGCAGGTCAAGGCGCTGCAACTCATCAACGCCTATCGTTTTCTGGGTAACCGCTGGGCCAACCTCGACCCGCTCAAGCGCACCGAACGTCCGGAGGTTGCGGAACTGGAACCCTCCTATTACGGGTTCACCGAAGCGGATCTCGGACGCAGCTTCAATGTCGGCTCCTTTCACGGTTTCGAGAACGAACACGCCACGCTGCGCGAAATCCTCGAAGCGGTTCGCCAGACGTATTGCGGTTCGATCGGCATCGAGTACATGTACATCACGGATATCCAGCAAAAGCGCTGGATCCAGATGCGGCTGGAAAGTGTTCGGGGGGCGCCGCAATATTCAGCCGAGCGCAAACGCCATTTCCTTGAGCGTATGACGGCCTCGGAAACGCTTGAACGCTACCTCCACACCAAATACATCGGCCAGAAACGTTTCTCGCTTGAAGGTGGCGAGTCGATGATTGTCGCCATGGATGAAATCATCCGCGTTGCGAGTCTCCATGGCGCGGAGGAAATTGTCATCGGCATGGCGCATCGCGGACGGCTCAATGTACTCGTCAATACGTTGGGCAAATCGCCCTCCATGCTGTTCTCGGAGTTTGAAGGCAAGACCGCAACGGATCTGTCCGCAGGCGACGTCAAATACCACCTTGGCTTTTCCAGTGACGTGATGAGCGCCGGGGGGCCGGTGCACCTGACGCTGGCTTTCAATCCCTCGCATCTTGAAATCATCAATCCGGTCGTGGCGGGATCGGTGTATGCGCGCCAGTTTCGCCGTGCGGATCAGGAGAAAAAACAAGTCGTTGGCGTGCTTATTCACGGTGATGCGGCCGTCGCCGGGCAGGGCGTCAACCAGGAAATGCTCAATTTTTCGCAAACGCGTGGCTACGGTACCGGAGGGACGGTGCATATCGTGGTGAACAACCAGATCGGTTTCACCACCTCGGACCCGCGCGATTTGCGCTCGTCGTTGTACTGCACCGATATTTTCAAAATTGTGGAGGCGCCGATTTTCCACGTGAACGGCGATGATCCGGAAGCGGTCGCGTTTGTTACCCAGCTCGCAGTTGAATTCCGCGACGAATTCAAAAAAGACGTGGTGGTCGACATCGTCTGCTTTCGCAAGCTCGGCCATAACGAGCAGGATGAGCCGATGGTCACGCAGCCGTTGATGTACCGCAAAATTGCCTCTCATCCCGGCGCGCGCCAGATTTATGCGGACCGTCTGGTCGCCGAAGGCCCGCTCGAAGCGGACCAGCCAGAACAGATGATTCACGCCTACCGGGAATCGCTGGATCGCGGGGAGCTGCTCTACAACCCGGTGCTGTCTGGGTTTTTGGGCAAGCACGCGGTCAATTGGGCGGCGTTTCTCGGTCAGGACTATACCGACGAAGCAGACACCGCGATCCCTCTTGACGAAGTCAGACGTTTGGTTGAGCGCCTGACCGTAGCGCCCGAAGGTTTCTCGCTGCATCCGCGGGTCGCCAGGATTCTCAAGAATCGCGCCCTGATGGGCGAAGGCGAATTGCCGCTTGATTGGGGGATGGCTGAAAGCCTGGCCTACGCCAGTTTGCTTGCGCAAGGATTCGGTGTGCGTTTGTCGGGTCAGGACATTGGCCGCGGTACGTTCTTCCATCGCCATGCGGTGATCCACGATCAGAATCGCGAACGCTGGAACGACGGCACCTGGATTCCGCTGGAAAATGTTCGCGACGATCAGGGGCCGATGCAGGTGTATGACTCTGTATTGTCGGAAGCGGGGGTGCTCGCGTTCGAATATGGCTATGCCACCGCAGAGCCCAATCATCTGGTGGTGTGGGAGGCCCAGTTCGGCGATTTCGTCAATGGTGCCCAAGTGGTGCTCGACCAGTTCATCAGTTCGGGTGAAGCCAAATGGGGGCGCCTGTGCGGCCTTACGCTGCTGTTACCGCACGGTTATGAAGGGCAGGGGCCGGAACATTCTTCGGCGCGCCTCGAACGTTTGATGAACAATGCGGCTGAAAATAACTGGCAGATCTGTGTGCCCACCACGCCGGCTCAGATCTTTCACCTGCTGCGCCGCCAGATGGTGCGCAAAGTGCGTAAGCCTTTGGTGGTGATATCACCGAAGTCTCTGTTGCGTCATAAGCAAGCCGTTTCCTCACTCGAAGACCTGACCTCCGGCACGTTTCAGACCGTCCTCGGCGAAATTGATGCGCTGGATCCGAAAAAAGTCAAACGGGTCGTGTTCTGCCAGGGAAAAATCTACTACGAACTGCTCGCCTACCGACGTGAAAACGGTATCCAGGACACCGCACTGGTGCGGATCGAGCAGCTCTATCCATTTCCGGAGAAAGCCGCAAAAGAAGCGCTCGACACCTTTCCGCGCGCAAAGGAAATCGTCTGGTGTCAGGAAGAGCCGCGCAACCAGGGCGCCTGGTATTGGCTGGCTTCGCGGCAACATCTTTCCAGAACGCTCGGACCGAAACGCAAACTGTCGTTGGTTTCTCGGGCCAGCGCGGCTTCGCCAGCGGTGGGCTACTTTGCCAAACACAGCCTGCAGCAGAAAAAAATTATTGAAAATGCATTCGGCCCGCTCGAGGACTGAGGCCCCATAATCCAACGAATGAGTGATAGGGAGAGGACTCCATGTTGATTGAAGTTAAGGTGCCGCAGCTTTCGGAATCGGTGTCCGAAGCCACACTGATGGCCTGGAACAAGAAAGAGGGCGAGGCGGTTTCGCGCGATGAGAACCTGATCGACATCGAAACCGACAAGGTCGTGCTCGAAACGCCGGCACCATCTGATGGCGTGTTGGTGAAAATCTTCAAGCAAGATGGTGACACGGTCACCTCGGGTGAAGTGCTTGCGCAGATTGATACCGAAGCCGAAGGCACTGCGAAACCCGCGGCCGAGAAAACTCCGCAGCCCGCCGCTGCTGCTGCGCCGGCGGCTGCCGCAACGCCGGCACGGGAATCCGCAGCTACGGCGAGCCCGGCCGCACGAAAAATTCTCGAAGAAAAAGGGGTGTCGGAAGACGCGGTTGAGGGCACCGGCCGTGGTGGTCGGGTGACCAAGCAGGATGCCCAGGCCGCCAGCGCGCCGACTCAGACCTCGAAAACCGAAACACCGGCCCGCGTCACTGAACAAAACGCTGCTCATCGTTCAGAAGAGCGGGTGCCGATGACGCGTCTGCGAGCGCGCATCGCCGAGCGTTTGCTGCAGTCCAAAAACGAAAACGCCATCCTGACGACGTTCAATGAGGTCAACCTGGGCCCCGTCATTGAGATGCGCAAGAAATATGGCGAACGTTTCGAAAAAACCCACGGGGTGCGCCTTGGTTTCATGGGGTTTTTCGTCAAGGCAGTGGTGGCTGCGCTGAAGAAATTTCCCATCATCAACGCTTCGGTGGACGGCAACGACATTGTTTATCACGGCTACATTGATGTTGGCATTGCGGTGGGCACCCCACGCGGTTTGGTGGTGCCGGTCATCCGTGACGCAGACCTGATGAGTGTTGCTGAAATCGAGAAGAAAATTGCCGAGTTCGGTTCCAAGGCCAAGGAAGGCAAGCTCACGATGGAAGAGCTGACCGGTGGCACCTTCTCGATCTCCAACGGTGGCGTGTTTGGCTCGATGCTCTCCACCCCGATCATTAATCCACCGCAATCGGCAATTCTCGGCATCCACGCCACGCGCGACCGGCCGGTGGTTGAAAACGGTGAGATCGTCATTCGCCCGATCAACTATTTCGCGCTCTCCTACGATCACCGCATCATTGACGGGCGCGAGGCGGTATTGGGCCTGATGACGATCAAAGAGGCGTTGGAAGACCCGGCGCGTCTGATCATCGATGTGTAATGCAGTAACGGCCCTTGTCTGATGACTGCGCACCATCCCGACCATCCATAAGGAGAAGCATCACATGGCCACGAAGGAGTTCGACGTCCTCGTGATTGGCGGAGGGCCGGGCGGTTACGTTGCGGCGATCCGCGCCGCCCAGCTCGGTTACAAAACCGCCTGCTGCGAATCCAACGCGTACGCAGACCCAAAGGGCGAGCCGCGTCTTGGCGGCACGTGCCTGAACGTCGGGTGCATTCCGTCCAAGGCGTTGTTGCACACCTCACACCAATTTGAAGAGGCGGCGGGGCAAGGCTTTGCCGCGCAAGGCATCCTCGTTGAAGAGCCGAAAATCGATGTCGCGAAGATGCTGGAACGCAAGAACGGCATCGTCGATCAGCTGACCGGCGGTATCAAGGGCCTGTTTCGCAAGAACAAGGTCACGCTGATCAACGGTCACGGACGCTTCGTCAAGCGCGACGGCGAGCGCTGGCGGATGCAGGTGGGCGAGGAAGAAGTGCTGGCCACCCACGTCATCGTTGCCACCGGTTCCAGTCCGCGTTATTTGTCCGATGTCGAGGTCGATAACGAGGTTGTGTGCGATAACGTTGGAGCCTTGGATCTCACCGCCGTACCGAAGAAACTTGTCGTCATCGGCGCGGGGGCGATCGGCCTTGAGATGGGGTCGGTGTGGCGCCGTCTCGGCGCGCAAGTGACCGTACTTGAAGTCGCGCCCGATTTTCTCGCTGTCGCCGATGCTGACGTCGCCAAAGAAGCGCTCAAGCTTTTTACCCGGCAGGGGCTCGATATTCAGCTCGGGTGTACGATCAGTGGGGTCAAGAAGACGCGTAGCGGTGTGTCGATCGTGTACGCAGACGCGGACGGCAAGGAGCAGAAGCTCTCGGCCGATCGTCTGATCGTGTCGATTGGACGTGTGCCGAACACGGACGGTCTGGACGCCGAACGCGTGGGTCTGAAGATCGACGAACGTGGTTTCATCGAGGTGGACGAGCATTGCGCCACGTCGTTGCCGGGCGTTTGGGCCGTCGGTGATGTCGTGCGCGGACCGATGCTGGCTCATAAGGCGATGGAAGAGGGCGTGATGGTTGCCGAGATCATTGCTGGGCAGGCAGGACAGTGTGATTACAACACCGTACCCGGGGTGATCTATACCCACCCCGAGATTGCCTGGGTCGGCAAAACCGAACAGCAGCTCAAGACGGATGATGTCGACTATCGCGTCGGCAAGATTCCGTTCGCCGCCAACGGTCGCGCGATCGGTATGGCGGCGACCGAGGGCTTTGTGAAAATCCTGGCGGACGCGAAGACCGATCGCATCCTTGGTGTTCACATCCTTGGCGCGAATGCCTCCGAATTGATCAGCGAAGCCGTGGTGGCGATGGAGTTCGCCGGTGCGGCCGAAGATCTGGCGCGTATCTGTCATGCGCATCCGACGCTGTCCGAAGTCGTGCATGAGGCGGCGTTGGCCGTCGACAAACGCGCGTTGCATTTCTGAATCTGCGCGGTCCGTTGAAACGGACCGCTTCATTTATGTCCGAACCGACTTCCGGCATCGTCGTCGCCGCGTATGCGGAGGCTCTCGCTGCGCGCGGTTTTTCCCATGACCCGTCTCAACAGGCTGCCGCGGTACGTCTGCAGCGGCTGGCGGATGAGCTGAACGCGACACCAACCGGTTTCCTGAGGCGTTTGCTGTTTCGACCTCTGCCGCCGCGTAGCGTGTATCTGTGGGGCGGGGTGGGGCGCGGCAAGAGCTTCGTCATGGATCTCTTCTTCGAAGCGGTGCCGGTAAACGCGAAACGTCGCGTACATTTCCATGCGTTTATGCAGGAAGTGCACCATCATCTGCGTCGCTTCAAGCATGAACCGAATCCGCTTGGACGAGTCGTTGAATCCATCGCCCGTGATACGCGCCTGTTGTGTCTCGACGAATTCCACATTTCGGACATCGCCGATGCGATGATTCTCGGGCGCTTGCTTGAGGCTTTGCTGGAGCAGGGTGTGGCCATGGTGATGACGTCCAATTACCCGCCGCATGGGTTATATCCCGGCGGTCTGCAGCGCCAGCGTTTTATTCCGGTCATCGAGATGATGCAGGATCGTTTTGATGTGCTCGAGCTGGACGCCGGCGTGGATTATCGCGGGCGTGTGTTGCAAGCCCTGCAAACCTGGATGGTGCCGGCTGATGAGGTCGCCACCAGACGTTTGACGGAAGCGTTTGAACGTCTTGCGCAGCACGCTCCCGAGTGCGGTGAAATCGAAATTCTGGAACGTATATTCCCGGTCCGTGGCCGCTCTGCAGGCGTAATCTGGTTTGATTTCAGAGCGCTGTGCGATGGACCGCGTTCTCAGAACGATTATCTGGAAATCGCTCGGGTACACCACTCTTTGCTGCTCTCCGGCATCCCTCGCATGCGCCCGGAAGACGCCAATATTGCGCGCCGCTTTACCTGGCTGATTGATGTGCTCTATGAGCATCGCGTCAATTTCGTTGCCAGCGCCGACGTCGAGGTGGATGAGGTCTATACCCAAGGCACCCACGCCAACGAATTCGTTCGAACGGTCAGCCGCCTGATCGAGATGCGCGGTCGTGAATATTTTGCCGCGACACATCGGGTCGGTTAAGCCACCGTCCGGGTCCGGACGTCTCCAGTGCTAATATTGCGCATTCTGCCTTGCATACCGGATGTACTGTATGACCGATCTTGCGCACGCTTTTTCGCCCGATGGGCCGCTCGCCCGAGCGATTCCGGGTTTTCGCGCGCGATCGCAGCAGATCGAGATGGCGGAACGGATCGAAGAGGCGTTGAAAAAATACAGCGTTCTTGTCGCCGAGGCCGGCACCGGTACCGGTAAAACCTTTGCCTATCTCGTGCCGGCGTTACTGGCTGGCGGCAAGGTGATCATATCGACCGGCACCAAGACCTTACAGGATCAACTTTTCAAACGTGACTTGCCGACCGTGCGTGCCGCATTGAAAATTCCGGTGCGTACCGCGTTGCTGAAAGGGCGGGCGAATTACGTTTGTCCCTATCACCTCGAACGCAATGCGCGTGAGGGGCGTTTTCATAACAAAAAAGACGTAGCCGACCTTCGCAAGATCGTGCATTTTGCGCGATTGACCCAAAGCGGTGACAAGGCTGAATGCGCGGACGTTGCTGAGGATGCGCCGGTCTGGATGGCGGCCACTTCAACCCGTGACAATTGTCTGGGGCAGGAATGCCCGAACGTAAAGGAATGCTTCGTCATGGCCGCCCGCAAGGAGGCGATGGAAGCGGATGTGGTGGTTGTGAACCACCACCTGTTCTTCGCCGACGTGATGTTGCGGGATGTGGGCATGGGCGAGCTGTTGCCTTCGGCCAATGCAGTGATTTTTGATGAGGCCCATCAACTGCCTGAAACCGCGAGCCTGTTTTTTGGCGAGAGCGTCTCTACTGCGCAGTTGCTCGAACTGGCGCGCGATACGCGTTCCGAGACGGTGGCTGCCGCCCCGGACTGTCGCGATCTGATTGACGCTGCGCGTGTGTTGGAAAAGGCTGCGCGAGACTTCCGGCTGGTATTCGGCACGGATGCGCCCGGACGCATGACGTCCGCGCAGGCCGAAGCACGCGAAGAGTTCATCGAAATGCTCGATCTGCTGGAAGATGCGCTGAGTGCATTCCAAAACGTACTCGACACTCAGGCCGAGCGTTCCGAAGGTCTGGAGAATTGTCTGCGGCGCAGCACCGAGATCACCGAACGTTTGCAACGCTGGCGCAATCCGGAAGACGATGAACTGATCCGCTGGATCGAGGTGTTTCCGCAATCGGCTTCACTCAACGCCACGCCGTTGCACATCGCCGGCTTGTTCAAACGCCAGCTTGAAGGGCAGTTACGCGCCTGGATTTTCACTTCCGCCACGCTTGCGGTGGGAAGGGATTTTTCCCATTACTGTAATGAACTGGGCCTGTCGTGGCTGGAAACGCCGCCGGTGACCCAGGTGTGGGGCAGCCCGTTTGATTACGGCGAACAGGCGATGCTGTATGCACCGAGCGGCATGCCGGACCCGAACAGCCCGCAGTATCCTGAAGCGGTGGCGCGTACGGCATTGCCTTTGATTCGCGCAGCGCGCGGGCGAGCCTTCGTTCTGTGTACTTCGTTGCGTGCGATGCATCGAGTGCATGAACTGATTGCCGATGGTTTGACCGAGGCCGGCGATACATTGCCGATGTTGCTGCAGGGAGAAGGTTCGCGTACGGAACTGCTCGCGCGCTTCCGGGCGCTTGGCAATGCGGTGTTGGTCGCGAGCCAGAGTTTCTGGGAAGGCGTGGATGTGCCGGGCGATGCGTTGAGTCTCGTTGTGATCGACCGGTTGCCGTTCGCGCCGCCTGATGACCCGGTGCTTGCGGCGCGCATTGAACACATGAAAAAAAATGGCCACAGTCCGTTCATGAGCTATCAACTCCCGCGTGCGGTCATCAGCATGAAACAGGGTGCGGGGCGATTGATCCGCAGTGAAATCGATCGCGGCCTGCTGTGCGTATGTGATCCACGCATGATCGGCAAACCTTACGGAAAAATGGTCTGGCGCAGCTTGCCGCCGATGCGTCGCACGCGGCTCGAGGAGGAGGCGGTTGCATGGTTGAAAACGCTGCCGCCGCCCGCTGCTGCCGGGAGCGAGAGCATAGAGCGCATCACGGAAGATTCACAGCCAGAACAGCTACCCTTCTGACGGCGCGGCGATGCGTCCGGCCACCCTGCCAACGGTTGCGCTGGGAGTTCAAAGACGCAGCAGACGGGCCTGGACGGCTGAAATGAATTCTACTGTCCAATTGGAAACGGGTTATACTGTGCGCTGCATGTGTCTTCCAATCGGCGCATGTCCTTCTTCCCTCCGGTGAGCCCGCAAGTGGCTCCCGACTTCCCGCCAGCCTGAGATTGGTGTCGTCGCAGACGCGCGACAGGCCCGGCACGAGTATTTCACTTGATGATGAATCAAACCGATTTTGCCAGTCTTGGACTGGCCGAACCCCTTTTGCGTGCAATTTCCGAGGCGGGGTACACCCAGCCGACACCGATTCAAGCGAAGGCCATCCCGGTTGTGCTTGAAGGTCGCGATCTTTTGGCCGCGGCGCAAACAGGCACTGGCAAGACTGCCGGCTTTACGTTGCCGCTGTTGCACTTGATGCACCAGAATCCCGCGCAACGGAAACCCGGTCGTCCGCGTTGCTTGATTTTGACCCCGACGCGTGAGCTGGCGGCGCAGGTTGAAGAGTCCGTGCAGACGTATAGTAAGCACATACCGCTGAAATCAATGGTGATGTTCGGTGGTGTAGGCATGCATCCGCAAATTGATGCCTTGCGCAAAGGGGTGGACATCCTCGTTGCGACACCGGGTCGTTTGCTGGATCACGTCGGCCAGAAAACGCTGGACCTGTCGAGCGTCGAAATCTTTGTGCTCGACGAAGCCGACCGCATGCTCGACATGGGCTTCATCCGCGATATCCGTAAGGTGCTCGCGATGTTGCCGAAAAAGCGCCAAAACCTGCTGTTTTCAGCGACTTTCTCAGAAGAAATCCGCGCGCTTGCTTCCGGTTTGCTCGACAATCCGGCCAGCGTCGAGGTGGCTGCACGCAATACGGCCTCAGAGAGCGTCGATCAGGCTGTGTATATGGTCGGCCAAAAACAGAAACGCGAATTGTTGGCGTGGTTGATTCGCGAGAAAGCCTGGCATCAGGTGCTGGTGTTCACACGTACCAAGCATGGGGCCAACAAACTCGCGGAATATCTGGGCAAGAATGATATTCCGGCGGCGGCGATCCACGGCAACAAAAGCCAGTCGGCGCGCACCCGTGCCTTGGGTGATTTCAAGAGCGGAAAGCTGCCGGTACTGGTGGCGACCGACATTGCTGCGCGCGGCATCGATATCGATGAGTTGCCGCAAGTGGTCAACTTCGAACTGCCGAACGTGCCTGAAGATTACGTCCATCGTATCGGGCGAACCGGTCGTGCCGGCTCAAGCGGTGCCGCCGTGTCTCTCGTTGATGGCGAGGAAATCAAATTGCTGCGTGGCATCGAACGCTTGATTCGACGCCGTATCGAGCGCGCCGAAGCGGAAGACTTCGTGCCGGCTGCACCGGGTACGCATGTCGAGGTATCGGATGCACGACCGCCGCGTAACACGAATCGTCCGGGTCAAGGCCGAGGTCGCAACGGCCAAGCAGGGCTTCGCACTGGGCATGACGCGGGCAAGCCGCGCGGCAATGGTCCGCGCGGAGGCGGTGGCGCTCGCGGTCGATCCCGTAGCAGCGCTTCCGGCGCGCGGGATTGATTGACGTGTGGGCGCTGTGCATACAGCGCCCATAGGCGCACGGACAGCTTTCCC
>DATGNI010000076.1:0-29893 GCA_035306825.1 Azoarcus sp.
GCTCCTTTGATCGCCAGCGCAATCCTCGCCTACCTGCTGGAAGGCGCAGTGCGCGTCCTGACCCGTTACGGCATGCCCCGGCTGCCGGCCGTGCTGTTGGTGTTCTGTCTGTTCCTGTCGCTGTTCATCCTTACAATGCTGCTGCTGATTCCACTGCTTGCAGGGCAGCTCGGCCAGTTCGCGCGAGAACTGCCGGCAATCGTCAGCCGCTTGCAGGAAGTCGCGCTGCATCTGCCGGAAAACTATCCTCAGATCTTTTCCGATCAGCAAGTCGCCGATCTGTTGGACTCACTCCGCCACAGCGTCACCAATTTCGGCCAGCGCATTCTCGTGTTATCGCTGACCTCGGCAGTGCAATTGCTCACTTTGCTCGTGTATTTCGTACTTGTGCCATTGCTGGTGTTCTTCATGCTTAAAGACAAAGAAAGCATCTTGGCATGGTTCCTGCGCTTCCTCCCGCGCGAACGCTCATTGGTCAATGACGTGTGGGCAGATGTCGAGGCCGGAATCGGAAATTATGTGCGCGGGAAATTCATCGAAATCCTGATTGTGTGGAGCGTGAGCCTCGTCGTTTTCGTGATTCTTGATCTGCCCTACGCCCTGTTGTTGTCGCTCGTGGTGGGCCTCTCGGTCATCGTGCCCTACGTGGGTGCCGCAATTGCCACCATCCCGGTGGCGGCCGTGGCGTATTTTGAATTCGGACTCAACGCACCGTTTTGGTACGTGCTCGTCGCTTACGGAATCATCCAGTTCCTCGATGGCAACGTCCTCGTGCCATTGCTGTTCTCGGAAGTTGTGAATTTGCACCCGGTCGCCATTATTACTGCAGTGCTCCTGTTCGGCGGTCTGTGGGGAATCTGGGGGGTGTTCTTTGCAATTCCGCTGGCCACCCTGATCGCCGCCGTTTTACGCGCCTGGCCCGCTCCACCCGAGCACGAAATACAATAAAAAAAGCAAACGGGCACACCTGCCCGCCCCGTCTGGAAGGAGACAGAAGATGCTCATTCCTGAACACCGCGCTCCGCTTCAGCCCTTCCGTACGGCACGGCGTAATGCTACGGTCAGCAGGCTGACTGCCATCTGTCACCCACTTTCGTTTTGCCGTTCAAGCACGCACGATCTGACAATCTGTGCGGCCGCGGCCAGGACGTGACGCACTGCAACATCCGCCGAGAAAGTGTGAGTGCGCGCCAGAGGACACACGACAAAAAAGAAATTTGCACTTAACGATCACCGACGAACTGTCATTACAGGAAAAAAACCATGAGTATAAAATCCCGTGCGGCGGTTGCCTGGGCCGCAGGTCAGCCGCTTGAAATCACCGAAATCGACGTTGCACCGCCCCAAGCAGGCGAAGTATTGGTGCGGATTGTAGCCACCGGTGTGTGCCACACCGACGCCTTCACCCTCTCAGGCGCGGATCCGGAAGGCATTTTCCCTGCAGTGCTGGGCCACGAAGGCGCCGGCATTGTCGAGGCGATCGGCGAAGGGGTCACCTCCCTCACTGTCGGCGACCACGTCATCCCGCTCTACACGCCGGAATGCGGTACGTGCAAATTCTGCACCTCCGGCAAGACCAACCTTTGCCAGGCGATCCGTACAACCCAGGGAAAGGGCCTGATGCCCGATGGCACAAGCCGCTTTTCGAAGGACGGCAAACCCATCTTTCACTACATGGGCACCTCGACGTTTTCGGAATACACCGTCCTGCCCGAAATCGCACTGGCGAAAATCAGCAAAGATGCACCGCTTGAAAAAGTTTGTCTGCTCGGTTGCGGCGTCACCACCGGCATCGGCGCAGTATTGAATACCGCGCGCGTCGAGCCCGGTGCAACGATCGCCGTTTTTGGTTTGGGCGGCATTGGCCTGGCCACGATCATCGGCGCGAAAATGGCAAAAGCCTCGCGCATCATCGCGATCGACATCAATCCGGACAAATTTGAAATCGCCCGCAAGCTGGGCGCTACGGACTGCGTGAATCCGAATGATTTTGATGCACCGATCCAGGAGGTCATTATCGACATGACCGATGGCGGCGTCGATTATTCGTTCGAGTGCATCGGCAACACCCAGGTCATGCGCGCCGCACTTGAGAGCTGTCATAAAGGCTGGGGCGAATCCGTGGTGATCGGCGTGGCCGGCGCGGGGGAAGAGATTTCCACGCGCCCCTTCCAACTCGTCACCGGTCGCGTATGGCGCGGCTCCGCCTTTGGCGGTGTGCGAGGACGCACCGAATTGCCGCGTTACGTCGAGCAGACGCAAAGCGGTGAAATCCCACTCGACACTTTCATCACTCACACGATGGGATTAGAGGACATCAATCACGCGTTCGATCTCATGCTGGAAGGCAAGAGCATCCGTACCGTGATTCATTACTAGAACCAGACGGGCTTGAGCGAACGGGATTACGAGTCAACAGCGGCGGTAAAAATTCCTTGGTTTCGAGTCGCATGGCGATACCATGCGCATCAGACACGGAAAAGATGAAACCGCCTCTCGCTGGCTCAGTTTTGCCTCAAGCCCGACTTTTCTCCTGCAACGCATTTTCAAAACGTCCGTACCATTTTTCTTCAACGGATTTTTGATCCGTTTACGGGCCTCGCCGATGGAGCCCTCCAGCGTCACGCGGAATTAACAACACGTCCAGGTAGCGAACCATGACCACCCAAATTGAAACAATCGCCGCCAACAAATGTTTTGGCGGCTGGCACAAACGTATCCGCCATCATTCCACCAGCCTGAATTGCGAGATGATCTTCGCAATTTACCTGCCGCCGCAGGCTGAAACCTCGCCGGTGCCTGTTTTTTATTGGCTTTCCGGCCTGACTTGCACCGACGAAAATTTCATGCAAAAAGCCGGGGCACAGCGCGTGGCTGCCGAACTCGGCATCGCCATCGTCGCGCCGGACACCAGCCCGCGCGGGGACGACGTGCCGGACGATCCGGCCGGAGGCTGGGATTTCGGCTCCGGTGCAGGCTTCTACGTCAACGCCACTCAAGCGCCGTTCGACCGGCACTATCACATGTACGACTATGTCGTATCCGAATTGCCGGCATTGATTGAAGCCAACTTCCCGGTCACCGATCTACGTTCGATTTCGGGGCACTCAATGGGTGGACACGGTGCGTTGATTTGCGCATTGAAAAACCCTGGCCGTTATCGTTCCGTATCCGCCTTTGCGCCGATCGTCCACCCGCTTCGCTGCCCGTGGGGTGAAAAGGCATTGACCGGCTACCTGGGTGCCGACCGCGAAACATGGAAGGAATGGGACGCCTGCGAGCTGCTCGCTCACGCTCCCGAACGTCTGCCTTTGCTTGTAGACCAAGGCGGCGCGGACCCCTTTCTCAATGAACAGCTTAAGCCGGAATTGCTGCGCGAAGCCTGCGAACGCGCCAACCACCCACTAGAGCTGCACATCCGCGAGGGGTATGACCATAGTTATTACTTCATCGCCAGCTTCATCGAGGAGCATCTGCGCCACGCCTCCTCTGCACTAAACGGATGAAATGTGTCTCGCCTCGCCCGCCAACGGCGGACGAGGCTGAACATTCCAGCCGATATCACCACCAGCGTGACCGCACAGGCAAACAGTCCTGCCCATACGCTGAGCACAAACAATGGCCAGACCTCCGCCGCAGGTCCAACCGGAACGCGCGCAGCCAGTTGCAGGGAAAGTGGCACGCAAAGCAATGCAATTGCGCCGAATATCCGGCTCAGCCAAGCGTTGGGGTACGTCATGATGGTCGCCTCGAATTGGATGTGGTTCATCCTGCATCACGACGGGCTCATGGATTGAGCCACCCCACATTTTCCGGCATTCCCCGCATGAACGCACTACAGCAACCTCCAATCCGGCTCAGCCGCATCTCCGAAACCGATCCACGGCGTTCATTCTCCACCCTGTCTCAGTAACGTCGAGTCCGTTCGATACACATGCCCATCCACCGTCTCCTGCTGTTGATGATTGCCGTACAAGCATTTCTTGTGATCGGCATCGGTGTGCGGGAGCTGGTGACCATGCATCATCAAATCGAACGCATCGAGCAGGCCGAACACACTGGCCGCACATCGGATCTCTCACGCCGTGCCGGCCGCGCACTCGCGGTCGAACGTGATCGCACCGCGATTGCATTGACACGGCCCGATGAGGCTCTGGAGGACAAGCTCACCGCGCTCGCTCCATTACGCATTACCGTCGACCAATACCTTTTTGCGCTCTCCGCAGAAATGGAAACCGGCGACATGCACCTCGACATCGCCCGCACTCTGCTCACCGAATTGCAGAATTTGCGCGACGGAATGGATCAGCGCCTTGCTGGCGAAGCCGGTCCCAGCCTGTCGCAATGGCTTGTCGGCATCAATCAGCATATCGGCCAACTCCATCGGATCGTTGCCAACAGCGGAACGTTTTCGACTCCGGCCCCGCGCCCGCTGATTCGTGACGTGCTATTCACGCTGGCCGACTATCTCGGTCGGGAACGCACCACCCTCACAATGGCCATCATGCGCGGCACGCCACTGACGGTCTCTGAGCTGCATGAACTGAACCATTATCGCGCCAATATTCTTCACGCCTGGAAACGTACCGACTCCCTCCTTTCCGACCTTCCGCACGCAGCCGACTTGCGTGAGGCGATTGATCATTTCTGGAGCGGACTTTTCATTCACCATGAAGATCTGCGCAAGGAAATCATCGAGTCTTCCAGCATCGGCCGTCCCTATCCGGTCGATGCGAAAACCTGGTTTGAGCAGGCGAGTCGTGGCATCGATTCCGTCCACGCCTTGTCCGCCCTGCTCAATGAGGATTTCGCGTTCGAGGCCGCCCGGATACGTGAAGGCGCCAATCACCGTTTTGCGCTGTCGCTCATTGCATTGGGTGGCTTGTTGATTGCATTCGTGACCGCCGCGCTGGTCGTGCGCAAACGCGTACTCCACCCGCTTCGTTCGCTCGAACAGGCCGTCACGATGATTGCAGCCGGAGATCTTTCGCCCCAACCACTACCCTATGGCAAAGATGAATTCGGCCAGCTTGCCCACAGTTTCGAACACATGCGCCGGTCACTTGTCGAGGCTGAAAATGCGCGCGACAGCGCACAGGCCGAAATGCACAAGCTTGGCAGTGCCCTGGAAAACAGCGTCAGCTCAATCATCATCACCGACGCGCGCGGCATCATCGAATACACCAACCAACAGTTCAGCACGACAACCGGCTATACCAGCGACGAGGTTCGCGGCCGTCACGTCACGGTATTGAAATCCGGCTATACGCCCCCGTCACACTATCAGGGCATGTGGGAAACCCTTCGAGCGGGTCAGGTCTGGAAAGGCGAATTGCTCAACCGGCGCAAGAACGGCGAATTGTATTGGGAAGCCGTTTCGATCAGTCCGATCTGCGATGAGCTGGGAAAAACCATTCATTACATCAGCATCCAGCATGACATTTCGGATCGTAAACAGATTGAGGCCCGGCTCGATTTCATGTCTTCACATGATCCGCTGACCCGGCTGGCAAACCGCAGCCTGCTCACTCAGCGTTTCATTGAAGCCAGTGCGACAGCGCAGGCTGAAGGCAGGCATCTGGCCCTGCTGACGCTCGGCATTCATCGTTTCAAACTCCTCAACCACAGCCTGGGCCACCATATCGGCGACCGCGTGCTGTGTAAAATCGCCGCCCGACTCAACCACGCCACGCGCGAAGGCGACACCTCGGCCCGATTGAGCGGCAGCGAATTCGTCGTACTGTTGAGCCAACTCCATTCGGCCGAAGAAGCAGAACAACGTGTCACGGCCCTGCTCGAAGAATTGCACAAACCGATTTACATTGAAGAGCACGTTCTGCAAATCGCGCTGCCCGCCGGCATCAGCATTTTTCCCGATGACGGCGAAACGCTTGAGGAGTTGTTGACGCGCTCCAGTCTGGCCCTGCATCAGAGCGAACGCGACAGCCAACCGAACGCCCTGCGCTTCTACACCCCTGCGCTCGACACTCATGCGCAGAACCGTATCGCACTCGAATCCGCACTGCGCCAAGCACTGGCCACGGACCAACTCGAACTGCATTACCAGCCGCGCGTCGATTTACGCTCCGGCCATATTGTGGGGGCCGAAGCGCTCGCCCGATGGCGACACCCGGACACCCACGAATATGTGCCGCCCGACTATTTCATCCCCCTCTCTGAAGAGAGTAACCTGATCCTCGAAATCGGCGAATGGGCCTTGCGCGAAGCCTGCTTGCAGAATCGTCGTTGGCAAAAAGCCGGGCTGTCGCGGATCGCGATTGCAGTAAATCTGTCCCGTCTGCAACTACAGCAACACGACTTGCCCGAACGCATCTCCGAGACGCTCCGTGACGCCGGCCTGGCCGCCCAGGACCTCGAGATCGAACTGACCGAGACCGCCCTCATGGCCAGCCCCACAGAGGCCGCCCGCGCGCTCAGTTCGTTACGCGCCTTAGGGGTGCGCATCGCAATCGACGACTTCGGCACCGGCTATTCCAGTCTTTCCTGGCTCAGCCGCCTGCCCGTGGACATCCTGAAAATCGATCGCAGCTTTGTGAGGAATATCGAAGACGACCCCAGCGCCGCCACGATCGCCAGCTCAGTCATCGCGCTGGCCCACCGCATGACGCTGCGCGTGGTTGCCGAAGGCGTTGAAAACACGGCGCAGCTCGACTTTCTGCGCGAACAGGACTGCGACGAAATTCAAGGCCACTATTTCAGCCCCGCCTTGCCGGCCGAAGAGTTCGCCGAACTCCTGCGCTCTGCCCCGGCATTGCCTCTCGGAAAGACGTAAAGCAAGCGCCACGCATTGCAGGCATCCTCGCTTTCCCGGCGTTTGTAGCCCCACACGGAGGCTTCGCGCTAAAACGTGATGGTGGTGTTGTGTGAGCTTTTATCGGCATCCAGAAACTAAAAAAGCCGCGTACATTCGCGGCTTTTTCAGGCTTCAAACAGTTCGCTGAAAGCGCGCTGCCATCAACTGGCGGAGACGGAGGGATTCGAACCCTCGATACCGGTTTTGCCGGTATGCTCCCTTAGCAGGGGAGTGCCTTCGACCTCTCGGCCACGTCTCCAGATAAGGGCGCGATCATAGCGATTCTGCGCCCTGCGGTCAAACCCGAATTAGGTTTGATCGAGGTCGAAAGCTTTATGCAAGACGCGAGCGCCCAGTTCGAGATACTTTTCTTCAATGACCACCGCAATCTTGATCTCGGACGTTGAGATCATCTGGATATTGATATTCTCGGCGGCCAGTGTTTGGAACATCTTGGACGCGACACCCGGATGCGAGTGCATGCCGACACCGACGATGGAAAGTTTGGCCATCGTGTCATCGGTTTCGATCACTCGTTGATCGATCTCTTCATTCTCTTCGATCAACTTGACCGCACGCTGCAGATCGCTGCGCGCAACGGTAAACGAAAAGTCTGTCGCGCCGTGATGCCCCACGTTCTGCACAATCATGTCCACGTCGATATTGGCAGCGGCAATCGGGCCGAGAAGCTTGTACGCGATTCCCGGCACATCAGGCACTCCGACCACGGTGATTTTAGCCTGGTCGCGGCTGAACGCGATACCGGTGATGACGGGCTTTTCCATGTTGCTGTCTTCCTCAACGGTGATGAGCGTGCCCTCGCCTTCTTCTTCGAAGCTGGACAGAACACGCAACTTGACCTTGTATTTACCGGCAAATTCGACTGCGCGGATTTGCAGCACCTTCGAACCCTGGCTGGCCAGTTCGATCATTTCCTCGAAGGTGATGGTGTCGAGCTTGCGCGCTTTCGGCACAACGCGCGGGTCGGTGGTGTATACGCCATCGACATCCGTGTAGATCTGGCATTCATCGGCCCCCAGCGCAGCGGCTAGCGCCACGCCGGTGGTATCTGAACCGCCACGGCCCAGGGTGGTGATGTTGCCGTGTTCATCCACACCCTGAAAACCGGCCACCACGACCACGGTCCCCTCATCGAGATCTTTTTGGATCGATTCGTTGTTGATATCGAGGATGCGCGCCTTGGTGTGCGCCGAATCGGTCAGGATGCGCACCTGTCCGCCGGTATAACTTTTCGCTTTTATGCCGAGTTCGTGCAATGCCATGCACAGCAAACCGATCGTGACCTGCTCGCCGGTGGACACCACGACATCCAGCTCGCGCGGATGGGGCTCCGACGTGATTTCATGCGCCAGCGTAATCAGTCGGTTGGTTTCCCCGCTCATCGCGGAAACCGCCACGACAATCTGGTCCCCGCGCGCCTGAAACTTTGCGATGCGTTCGGCAACCTTTTTGAGTCGGTCCGCAGACCTGACTGAAGTGCCTCCGTACTTCTGAACGATCAATGCCATCGTCGAGTTCAACCTGACTAGATGCAAGAGACTGTAATTCTACCTGCCAGCCGGAACAAATTCGAGCGCACCCACTCTTATGAATGAATAGCTCGGACGACACCTAACACAGAGTTACAACTGATGCGTCAGCTTCGTCTTGTATGTAAAACGGATGGTTAACTATACTAACTGCATGATATGACTAAAGTCATATAATCCTACGCATCACCAAAAACTGACATAACAGAAACCACCGAAGGATCTCCTATGAAAGCCACCGACAAATTTGATGCCCGTCAGATCCGTCGCAAGCTCGGCATGAATCAATCACAGTTCTGGTCGAAAATCGGCGTGACGCAAAGCGGGGGTTCACGTTACGAGAGCGGTCGGAATATTCCTCGTCCGGTGCAGGCTTTGCTACGTTTGGTGCACGTCGAGCAGATAGACATCACCAAATTGCGCCGCGAAGACGTTGAAGTGGCTGAATATCTGCGGAGCAACGAACCTGAGCGTTTCAAAGAACTCAAAAAAGAAGCCCGCGCCTACCGTAAAGCGGGGCGTTGAGTGCGCGCCTGAAAAGAGCTTTCGACTTTTCTGCCAGGGTCATGTAGTCAAGTGTTGCAGTGGGGTCGATACGCATCACGTTTGAAAGTGTGCGCGACCTTACCGGATCACGGCGTGGCTCGTGTTGTCGAGCACCATGCACGCGGCCCATGGCCATTCGCGTTTAATGGCGACACACGAGCGCACTGAAGTGATGTTCAGTCGGAGCAAATAAATTCATGGCGGCCGAACGGATTGCCAAAACCCAAAGCTGAAAAGGATCGTGACGGCCGGAGGCGGCTCCGACCGCACTGATCTGCAGGCCGCCAACGAGCACAGCATCACGGTCGCTGAATTGCCCGCTGCACCCGGAAACCGAGCGCATGATGAATGCGGGCACGCTGAAATGGTTCAAGCGCGGTGTGCATCTCGGCAACACTGCACGCAGCACGAAGGCGACGCCACTGAAAGTTTCGACGAAGCGACCAAATTCAAGAAGCACTCACTGCTCAGCCGTACGATTCTCCCTTTCCTGTTGTAACTGCTGCCCGGACCGCCACATTCTCCGTCGTTCCGGGCCTTTTTATGTTCAAGCGAGTCGCGCGAGCAAGCGGTCGTCAAGCAACGCGCCGCGAGGGGCCTTTACAAGCTACAAAGCCCTTCAAGGCCGGTGCTATACTCTGAACCCCCTCTTAATCCGACCGCCCTCATGCGTATTACCCGCAAACTGGAATTCGATGCCGGGCACCGGATTCCAGATCACGCCAGTCAGTGCCGTCACCTGCACGGTCATCGCTACGTACTGGAAGTCACCCTCTCCGGAGAAATCATTCAAGCCGACGGCCAGGCGGCCAACGGCATGGTGATGGATTTTTCCGACGTCAAGGCCATTGCCCAACGTCACGTTGTGGACGCGTGGGACCATTCCTTTCTCGCTTGGCGCGACGATTCCGCAGTCGTCGACTTTCTCGCAACCTTGCCCGACCACAAAACGGTCGTGCTTGATCTTGTACCGACCGTAGAGAATCTTGCGCTCATCGCTTTTCGCATTCTCGATCCGCATTATCGCGACGGATACGACAATCGGCTACGCCTCGAGCGTGTACGCCTGTACGAAACGCCCAACTGCTGGGCCGACGCCTTGCGCGAGGAAGTTCTGGGCTGCAACTGATGAAACACGCCACCCAACCGCCGGACAACTGTGGTTGAACGGCCACCAACGCCCTCTTTCCCCTTCCATATTCAATCTTCTCTACAAGAAGCGAGGCCTGTTTTCAGATAGAGAATCGGGCGGATCCAACACGCTCAGCGAAATTCTTGATCCACCCTTCGATGCAGCCGCCAGCCATGAGGCGTCCAACACCGTTCAAAAAAAATGGCACCGTGAGGTGCCATTCAACGTGCTCTACCGAGCTCAATGTTTCCAAAAAGCGGCGACGCGCAATGTCGATAGATCAATCAGGCAGCATGGTCGCGCGTATTCAGCGTCTCCTGCCGCCCTTTCGCATCACATTGCGTAGCGACGCAATTTCGCAGAAAACTCCTGCAGTTGCTTGATCCCGCTTTGCTCAGCACGCGCCACCCAGTCCTGCAGCTGATCGAGCAGCTGTTCGCTGGAAGCGGTCGAACGCGCCCAGATCGACGACAATTCTTCGCGCATCGATTTGATCGTGGCGAGCACATGGCTGTGCTCCAGCGCCCCCTCCAACTCGCGCCTTTTGTCGTCCTCTAACGGCTGGTCGGACAACACGAAACGACGCAGCGCCTTGGCATCAAACTTGTTGCCGCTGGCGCCGAGGAGACGCTCCACCTCTTCCCGGCACATGCATTTGAGCGAAGCCGCATAACGCGTCATCACGTCATATCGATGCGTAATGACGGCTTGCAGCGTCTCCAGATCCACCACCGTTTTTGAATCATGAAAACGCGGTGTCGGGATCACGCGGCGGACTTTCGCCAGCCCCATCATCTCGAGCAGACGGATGTACATCCAGCCGATATCGAATTCGTACCATTTGGCTGACATCTTGGCCGAGGTCGCGAAACTGTGATGATTGTTGTGCAGTTCTTCGCCGCCGATCAGGATGCCCCACGGCACGAGATTGGTTGCGGCATCCGCACAATCAAAATTACGGTACCCCCAATAATGGCCCAGGCCATTCACCACTCCAGCCGCCCAGAACGGTATCCAGATCATCTGCACCGCCCACATCGTCAGGCCAATCGGGCCAAACAGCACAAGGTTGATCACCAGCATGATCGAGATGCCGAGCACGGTGTGTTTATATACCTTGTGTTCGAGCCAGTCGTCCGGCGTGCCGTGCCCATAACGCTCAAGGGTCTCGCTGTTTTTCGCTTCTTCGCGATACAGCTCCGCACCTTCCCACAAAACCTTGTGAATGCCTTTGACCTGCGGACTGTGCGGGTCTTCTTCAGTCTCGCACTTGGCATGGTGCTTGCGGTGGATCGCAGTCCATTCCTTGGTCACCATACCCGTCGTAAGCCACAACCAGAAACGGAAAAAATGACTCGGGATTGCATGCAATTCAAGCGCACGATGCGCTTGGTGACGATGCAGGAACACCGTTACCGAAACGATGGTTACGTGCGTGAGCGCAAGGGTCACGAGCACATAACCCCACCAGGGAAGATCAATCAGACCGCTGAACATCCTGCGGATACCTCAAAAAAAGCAATACTAGATGGTTGACTATACGCGACGACCGCCACAAGTATGTAGAGACACGTGATTCGTCAATCCACCTCAAAAGGCAACTGAGTGATCAATGTGGCCTCTGCGCGATGGCGCTGCCAGTTGTCACGATAGACTTCAACAAGCGAGCAGTTGTTGCGTAGTACGAGTACGTTTTCGGCGTTTCGGTTCCGCGCCGACCACGTAAAATTGTAAGACCCCGTCAGCACTGTACAGCCTTCCTGCCCGGCATCAATAATCAACACCTTGTTATGCGCCGCCGCATACGCGGTTTCGAAGGCCACCGGGACACCCTCTTCAAGCAGCGCGCCGATCACCTTGCTTCTGTCACGGTGGTTCATCTTCGCATCCGCCAGTATCTCCACCCGGACGCCCCGCTCATGCGCGCGCAGCAACGCGCGCATGATGTTGCGACTGGTCAACACGTACGCGTGCATCAGCAGGCTCGTTTGCGCATTGCCGATCACGTCCACGATCAGTGCCTCTGGATCATCCGCTGGAGAAAAGGCGACTTCCACGCTCCCCTGCGCCGGCATTTCTCTGGCCGCCAGTGGCATGCATGCCACCAACAACCATACCCACCACGCGGCACGCAGACCGCTAACCATTTCGCCTTTCCAGCGTTACGGCGAAAAAGCCATCCGTGTCGTGTTCATCCGGGAACAGGCGCAAGCGTTCCCCGCCAACATCGACCCCCTGCTTACGCAAGATTTCTCCGCCATGGAGCAGTGAAAACTGCGGATGCGCGTCCAGGAAGGCATCGACCACGGCATCGTTTTCCTCATCCAGCAGACTGCAGGTTGCATACACCAGCCTTCCATTCGGCTTCACCAGGGTCGCGGCAGCCCGCAGGATTGCGCTCTGACGCACAGCCATTTCTGCCACCACCTCGGGAGTCTGACGCCATTTCAATTCCGGGCTCCGACGTAGCGTACCCAGACCGCTGCACGGCGCATCCACCAGCACGCGATCCACCTTTCCCACGAGTCGTTTCACACGCGCATCATTTTCATGCGCGATCACCGCAGGATGCACGCTCGACAGTCCGGCCCGGGCTGCACGCATCTTGAGTCTGGCCAGCCGTCGTTCGGACACATCGAAGGCGTACACTCGCCCGGTCGAACGCATCATCGCACCCAGATGCAGGGTTTTCCCCCCCGCCCCCGCGCAGAAATCCACGATCAATTCACCGCGCCGAGGCTGCATAAGCAAGCTCAACAACTGGCTGCCCTCGTCCTGCACCTCGAAACTGCCGTCAAGAAAGCGCGGATGTTGCTGCAACGTGGGTTTGGTCGGCAGCCGCAGACCATGCGGCGACAGACGGCAGGCTTCCGCCTCAATCCCCGCTTCCACAAATTCCGCGAGCAGCGCATCACGCGTCATGCGCTGCACGTTCACCCGCAGATCCAATGGCGCGGGCTGATTCAGTGCTTCCGCAAGCCCCCGCAAACGCGCCTCGCCCAAACGCGCAGACAAACGTTCAATGAGCCAATCCGGCAAATCAAGTTGCTCGTTGGTCGAAGGCGTTTCCGGGGCCGTCTGTTTCAACGACGCCATCCATTCCGCTTCGGCCGCTGACACCTTCTGTCCGACGTCCGATATCGACCCTTGCTCACCGCACGCGAGCCACGCCAACACCAATTCACGCGGCGTGGCGCCCTGGCCGGCCACCGCCTGCAGCGAGCGCAAACGACGCACTACACCATAGACGCTGTCTGCGACATACGCGCGGTCACGCTGGCCAAGCTCGCGGTGCGCACGGAAATACGTCGAAAGCACCGCGTCGGTCGGCTGTTTGAACATCAACACTTCGCCAAGCGCACTCGACGCATGCGCAAGCGGGCCGCTCTCCGCGCTTCGGACAACAGGCTTGCCCCCCTCCCGCTTACCTTCTTCCCTTCTCTTTCTTCTGTTTTTCTGCATGAATAGGTTGTGCTCAGTCCTGCGCGCCCATCTGCACTGCTGTGGCACGCAAATCCAGTGTTTTGCCCTCGTCGTCCGTCAACAGCACGCGCACCGGTAACGACGCGTGCTCAGATGACAACCACAGGTCGATGGTGAGTTTCTCTGAAGCGGCTTTCAACCGCACGTGCTGGGCTTCAAAGGCGCCCAATGGGAGCTGGACCGTCTTGATTCCCAGACGGGTCAACGTCGCAGGCGACGAATTACGGTTGTTAACCGCAGACAAGGTCTTAGGCAAATTCTCCATACCACTCACGGCGGCCAGGTGCCAGACGCTCAACACATCGATGTCGCCTTCCGCAAGCGGATAACTCGTCTGCCTATTTTTACGACGGGTAACCAGCACAGTCTGGCCGTCCCAATCAAACTCTGCGCTCTCGCGCTCTCGTCCGCGTTGATCCACACTGAAACGCTGCGGTCTGAGAACCTTTTGGAGCACGTCACCTTCGCTACGCTGCACATAATGAAAATCGGCCAGCATCGCGGCCACACCGGTAGTTTTCACCGCGTTGCTCATCTGGTAACGCTGTCCGTTGTAGCGCCAGCGATGCTCGGCCTCACCCACTTCCAAGCCCGTACCGCCATGAATCACCTGAAACTGTATTTTTCCTTCATCCGGCAATCTTTCCGTCGCCCATAACGGCAACGTGGCACACGCCAGCAAGCATCCAACGACAAAACGTTTCATAACGTCTTCTCCTTATTCAATACCGGCATCAAAAGCGTGGTAGCAGCAAACCCTTCATCGTCCAGACGCGTTCGTCCATGACGGCGTGCAAGCTGCTTGTTCACGAATCAACGCACCGTCAGCGGCCTGAAGCGACCTTCCTGTTGAAGCACACGCGCTGCGAAAATTGTAGGGAGCTCAACCGGCGGCACCGAGCCCCTCCCGATCGCAACAATGGGCCCCCGTCGCGTGACGACTTCGCAGGCTGCAGTGCCGGTCATTCTCCAGCCTCGCTGCGCTCTTACGCCCAAGAGTGAAACCCTCGCGCTCAACCCACCGCGGACAGCGCTTTGGGAACGATCACGGCATGGGCAGAAACACCGCTGTCGTCAGGCTTTGAGCGACACGCACCGCAATCCGTTCGGTCTTTTTCTCGACAATATCGGTGAGGATTTCAAGAGCACCGATGATACGTCCAAATTCGCGCTCGAAACTAAGATTTGTCACGGCTCCCATTTCGTTTGACAGCAGCAGCGGATTCCCATTCGTGTCATAGGTGGAGGCCAGTTTCCACGCAGCGATCTCGACGTTTTTGGCGGCATTGTAAAATGCTTGCGGCTCGAGCTCATTCAGAAGGTAAAACCCAACCTTGTTGCCGAAAGCGGTTTGCACCATGCTGCCCATGCCCACCGCAAAGGCCAGCACGCGGTCACCGCGAAAGACCGGGTCAAACGCCAGCATCAGCGCCTGAATATCGCGCTGTCCGCCAAGCGCACCAAAATGCCAACCATGATCGCTGTCGAAGATACGCGCCAGCGCCAGTTCCACACTCTCCGCACCGCTCTTGCGCCACTCGCGCGGATTACGCCGATACAGTTTCTCTGTGAGCCGACGCAAACTGGCGAAAATACGTCGCTGGGCGGCTTCGACAACATGATCGAAATCCGTCTTGATGAATTGACCGGTGAAGGATCCGGCGCGTCCGTTCGGCATGGTGCCGCGCACCGAACAGCCGCTGGATACGACAGCAGCAAGCAGCGTTGCGAGTGCAGCGCGACGGGGAAGATCCGGCAGGGAGTTTGACTTCATTCGTGGGCGGGAAATTGAAATGTTTTTATCATACCGGAGCTCTCCCCCGCTTCGTATAGCTTGGCGCCTCTCCAACTTCGAGCGCACTCTCGGTTACGATGGCGGCCTGACACCGTAACTGAGAACCTGTTCTAGATGCCCGCCATTCACCCTCTTCCTGACATTCTGATCAACCAGATCGCCGCGGGCGAAGTGGTTGAACGGCCTGCATCGGTGGTCAAGGAAGTGCTTGAAAACGCGCTCGATGCGGGCGCTCAGGCCATCGAGATTCAGCTTGAACAAGGCGGCGTGCGGCGCATCCGCATCAGCGACGACGGCTGCGGTATCAGCAAGGAGGATCTTGCCCTGGCATTGGATCGCCACGCCACGAGCAAGATCGCCAGCCTCGAGGATCTTGAACGTGTCGGCACAATGGGCTTTCGCGGCGAGGCGCTGGCCGCAATTTCGGCCGTCGCGCGCACCACCCTTACCAGTCGCGCAGCCGGCGCACCGCATGCCTGGAAACTCGACACCGATCGCAGCCTGACACCCGCCGCGCTGAACACGGGCACGGTCATCGAGGTCGCCGACCTGTATTACAACACCCCGGCACGACGGAAATTCCTCAAAACGGAAGCCACCGAACTGGCCCACTGCACCGAAACGTTCCGGCGCGTGGCCCTTGCCCGTCCTGACGTTGCCTTTCAGCTCTCACACAACGGGCGCATCTCGCACCGTTTGCCGGCCTCTGATGACACCCAGCGTATCGGCGCCCTGTTAGGCGACGACTTTCTCGAGCACGCTCGCCACGTCGAAGCCGACGCCGGTGCGTTGCGCCTGACCGGTTACGCCTGCGTACCCGCCTACTCACGCGCCAGCCGCGACGCACAATATTTCTTCGTCAATGGCCGTTATGTGCGCGACAAGTTGCTCACTCATGCCGCGCGCCAAGCCTACGCCGACATCCTGCACGGAGCCCGTCATCCGGCCTATGTGCTATTTCTCGAACTAGATCCGGCCGCGGTTGACGTCAACGTCCACCCGGCCAAGATCGAGGTGCGTTTTCGCGAATCGCGCGCAGTGCATCAATTCATCTTTCATGCAATTTCGCGCGCGCTCGCCGAGTCGGGCGCAGCACGGAACGCCGAGGCACAAGCCCCCGCTGCCGTCGACATCCCGCAGCCGCGCTGGGCGCCGCCGGTGCAAACCCGGTTTGCGATGGATTCCGGCACAACCAGCAGCTATCTCGATTTTATCGCCCGTGCCCAACCGAACACCCCATCCGCGGCAACACCCTCCGTGACGGGTGACCTGACCAGCGACACCACAGCGCCTTCACATCCAGCCGCGGAGCATGCAGACTCGCCACCACTCGGTTACGCCCTTGCACAATTGCACGGAATTTACGTGCTGGCACAAAACGAACGCGGCCTCGTGATGGTCGACATGCATGCCGCCCACGAACGTATCTTGTATGAAAAGCTCAAGACCGTGCTGGATGGCACGCCATCCGTGCAACGGTTGCTGATGCCGGCAGTGGTCTCACTCGGCGCGCGCGACATGGCGGTCGCCGAAGAACATGCGGAGGTGCTGGCTTCGATGGGATTCGAAATCGCCCCGCTCGGGCCGGAAGAACTCGCCATTCGCAGCGTGCCGGCCCTGCTCGCAAATGCACCGACGGGCGAATTGATACGTGATTTGCTGACCGAGCTGCGCGAATACCCGGCCTCCAACGTCGTCACAGCACGACGCAATGAATTGCTCTCCACCATGGCATGTCACGGCGCCGTCCGCGCCAACCGACAGCTCACCATTCCGGAAATGAATGCGCTGCTGCGCGACATGGAAGTGACCGAACGCTCTGACCAATGCAATCACGGCCGGCCCACCTGGAAGCAATTCAGCATCGCGGAACTCGACCGCTTTTTCATGCGCGGACAATAAGCGTTCGGATGGGGTCGGGCTTGCTCAGCCGCGACCGTTCATCACAATCATCGCGACTACCAACACCGCCACCGTCAGCCAGCCCAGAAATTCGACATGGCGATGCAACGCCGCCTCCATGCGCGCACCACCGAGCTTCATCAGCCCCGCGACCAGGAAAAAACGTGTGCCCCGCCCGATGGCCGAGGCCACCACAAACGGTGCGAACGGCATGGCTGCAACACCGGCGGCAATCGTAAAGACTTTGTACGGAATGGGTGAAAACCCGGCAACGAGAATTGCCCAGAAGCCCCAGCGTGCAAACCACTCCTGCGCTTCGAGATATTTCGTCCAGTAGCGGGTTTCGCTCAACCAGGGCTGAATCAGGTCAAACACGAACGCGCCGATCAGATAGCCCAACATCCCCCCGGCGACCGAAGCAAGCGTGGTAATCAGCGCGAAACGCCAGGCACGTTCCGGTTTCGCCAGGCTCATCGGCGCCAGCATCACATCCGGCGGGATCGGAAAGAACGAAGATTCGACGAAACTCAATCCGCCCAGATACCATGGGGCGTGACGATGACGCGCCCATTGCATTACACGCGCATACAGCCTGGAAAAGAGTTTCAAGAAAGCCTCGTCGTATTCATCGTAGTGTTCGCTGCGATAAAAAACCGCACGCGGCATAATAACGTACGATCCGGGGCGGCAGACACCCCACAGCCAAGGAAGTGGTAATGCGACGTAACCGAGGCACTCAATTATCATTGAAGTGGGTGCTGACCGTCCCGTATGTTCTGCTGGTCATCGCATTGGCCGGCGCAATTGGCTGCCTGTCGTATTACACCGGCACCCAGGCCACCTCAAGCCTGTCGGAAAAGCTGCTGCGCGAAACCGTCGGGCGCATTACGCAAGCCATCGATCGCCACATCGTCGGTTCCAGCGCAGTACTCGAAGCGGCGTTCCCCGTTGGCTTGCCCGCTCCTGCCAATATCGAATCCACGCTGGCCGCGCTGCAAACTCGTTTTTGGGTGGCCACCTCGCTTCACACTCAACCCAACGATTATGTCTATTACGGCAACCAGGCGGGTCAAGGACTCGGTTTGCTTCGTCAATCACCCGACCAGGCAGAGTTGCGGATCAAACTGAACGATGAAGAACACCGGGCCATCTACCATCTCGACGGCATCGCCGGAACACCCCACTTCACCCGCCGCGAGAAAGAGCTGTTCGATCCGCGCACCCGGCCATGGTTTCTGGAGGGCCTAACCAATCCGGGTCACAGCTGGACCTCGGTCTACGTGGACTTCGGCACGCGCGAACTCGTCGCGACCCGCGCGCGACGCGTTCTTTCTGCCACCCACGAATTCGCAGGCGTGGTGGCCACTGACCTGTCACTCAAGGCGCTCAACGATTTCGTCAGTCAGCTACGGGTCTCACCCAGCGGCATCGCCTACATCATCGAACCCAGCGGCGAGCTGATCGCCTCGTCGGCCACACCCAATGTGGTACTGGACGCGCGCGGGCAGTACGCCCGTCTGTCCGGAATGGAGAGCGGCAACCCCTTGCTGACTGAAACCTTCCCGGCGGTGATGGAGATCCTTCGCACACAAGGCTTGCCCGAAGACGCGCATGTTCTGACGCTCGACAGTCCCACCACAGGCAAAATCTACACCGCGTTCGATCTGTTACGCGACGACGCAGGCCTCGAATGGGTCACCATCGTCGCAGTTCCCGCTTCTGACCTCATGGCGAACATTCACGCCAACGCCAGACAGACCGCCTTGCTTGGCGGCATTGCGGTCATCGTCGTCATCGGAATCGGCCTGGCCATTCTGGGATGGGTGGCCAGTGACCTGCGCCTCCTCCAGGATGCCGCACACAAATTCGGCCGGGGAGATTACATTCCCATCGAGATTCATCGGCGCGATGAACTCGGCGAGCTCGCACGCAGCTTCGAACGCATGCAACAACGCTTGCGCACCGACGGGCTGACCGGTCTGATGACCCGCGACAGTTTTATCCGTTTGGTGGAGAAACGTATCGAATCGCACCGTCAGGGACGTCACACCCGGCGCTTCGCATTGCTGTTCATCGATCTCAACCGCTTCAAGCAGATCAACGACACCTACGGCCACGACGCCGGGGACAAAGCGCTGCAAGAGGTGGCCGGTCGCCTGCGTGACAGTTTGCGTGTGCAGGACCACATCGGCCGTTACGCGGGAGACGAATTCATCGTGTTCATCGATGATGCGACGGCAGTGCAGCACGTCCAGAAACGCATTGCAGACGCGTTGAACGAACCACTGCGCGTGCTGACGGAGTTTGCGACCGTATCCATCGACGCTGCGGTCGGCGCGGCCATCTATCCGGATGACGGAGACACGGCCGAAACGCTGCTGCGCCACGCCGACCAACGCATGTACCAGAAAAAAACCGGCGACCCTCGCCCCGATCTCGCGTGAACACGACTGATTCTGACCAAAACCGCCCGCCCGCTCTGTTTCTGCTCGGCCCCACCGCCAGCGGAAAAACCGCTTGCGCACTGGCGCTGGCCCGCACCCAACCGATAGAAATCATCAGCGTCGACTCAGCGTTGGTCTATCAGGACATGGACATCGGGACGGCCAAACCGAACGCACAAGAGCGCGCTGTCTGCCCGCACCATCTGATCGACATCATCACCCCGGAAGAACGCTATTCGGCCGCGCAATTTCGCGACGACACCTTGCAACTGATGGATGAAATCAGCGCGCGCGGCAACATTCCGCTACTCGCCGGCGGCACCGCCCTGTATTTCAAAGCGCTGCGCGACGGCATTTCCGATTTGCCGCAGGCCGACGCTGCGTTGCGCGCTGAAATCGACCTCGAGGCCGAACAGCGCGGTTGGCCGGCACTGCATCAGCGCCTCGCCGCTCTCGACCCGAATGCGGCCGCCGATCTGGCGCCGACCGACGCTCAACGCATCCAGCGAGCGCTTGAAATCGTTCTGCTGACGGGACGCCCCCTCGCGGAAAGCTACGCTCGACGTGAAGCAGGTGGAATTCGTCATCGACTTCTTGCGCTGGCGCTCACTCCCGCAGAACGCAGCGTGTTGCACAAGCGGATCGAACAGCGTTTCGATGCAATGCTCGCCAACGGCCTGATCGACGAAGTCCGCGCCCTGCGTCAAAAATATCGTCTCGACCCCGCTTTGCCTTCCATGCGCTGCGTCGGTTACCGTCAGACTTGGGAATATCTCGACGCCCAATGCGACTTTTCCACCATGCGCTTCAAAGGCATCGCGGCGACCCGGCAACTCGCCAAGCGCCAGCTAACCTGGCAACGTCAGTTTCGGGAACACTGGCCGGAACTGGTCGAGCTCGATTGCCTGGACCCGGACTTGACCGCCAGCGTTATCACCCACGTCCGGCGTTTTCTCGAAGCTTAAAAGAGGCGGGCTCAGTCCTGTCGCTCACGCGCAGTGGAATGCCACAACACCCAATCCATTGCGCGTGAGGGCAGCACGCGTTTGAGACAACCGAACAGCCAGGTCGGAAAGGTCACGAAATAGCGCGCCTTCGGACGCTTCGATTCAAGCGCATGCAGCAACTTGGCGACAACCGCCTCCGCAGGCAGCGTAAACGGTGTTTTGCCCGCCTCGCCCTTCAGGCGCCGTTCCAACGCCCGATAGGTGTGCGCATGTGCGCTGTTTGCCCGGTCGATATTGCGTTCGTAGGCCGCGAAGGCATTGTCGCGAAAACGGCTCACGATCGGCCCCGGCTCAATCAGGCTGAGATCGATGCCACTGCCGCGTAATTCCAGCCGCAAGGTGTCGGCCAAGCCTTCCAGTGCAAATTTGGAGCTGTTGTAAGCCCCTCGAAACGGCAGCGTCGCAAAACCGAGGATCGAGCTGTTGTGAACGATACGGCCATGTCCTTGGGCACGCATCGCGGGAATAACCCGGCAGGTCAGCTCATGGGTGCCGAACACATTGGTTTCGAACTGTTCGCTCAACACCTCGCGCGACAAGTCCTCGACCGCCCCCGGCTGGCCGTACGCACCGTTGTTAAACAACGCATCGAGTCGGCCACCGGTTCGTTTGAATACTTCACCCACCGCGGTACGGATCGATTCGGAGCAGGTCAGATCAAGCTGCAACGCTTCAAAACCCGCCTCGACCAAGGTCGCCACATCTTCCTCTGCCCGCGCGGTCGCGAACACCCGCCAGCCACGTTCGCGCAAGGTGTGCGCGGCGCACAGGCCAATGCCGCTGGAACAACCAGTGATCAGGATGCTACGTTCGGTCATTCGCAAGGTCCGTGTGCGTCATGCCGGCCGAAGGCGCTCAGATCACCACCGTTTGGGGCGCGTCACCTTCACGTTTCTCGATCACGCCGATCCGGTACACCGTCTCTCCCTGCTCGGTCAGAACCTTCATTGCCACGTCCGCATTGTCAGCCGAAACAATCAAGACCATGCCAATGCCGCAATTGAAAACGCGGTGCATCTCGTCCGCAGCAATGTTGCCGGCCTGCTGCAACCACTGAAACAGCTGCGGCATTTCCCACTTGGCGGAATCAATGCGTGCAGCAAACTGCGCGGCAAGAATGCGTGGCACGTTTTCGGTCAGACCTCCACCGGTAATGTGCGCCATGCCGTGCACGATGCCTTGGTGCTGCCGCATCAGTTCGAGCAACGGCTTGACATAGATACGGGTGGGCGCGAGTACCGCATCGGCCAGCGGGCGGCCGTGAAAATCAGCCGTCAGATCGGCCTTGCTGAGCTCGATGACCTTGCGGATCAGCGAATAACCGTTGGAATGCGCACCGCTCGAGGCCAGGCCCAGCACCACGTCACCTGCGGCGATCTGGCTCCCGTCGATGATCTCTGCCTTCTCCACTGCGCCCACCGCGAAGCCGGCCAGATCATATTCTCCCTCTGGATACATGCTCGGCATTTCGGCCGTCTCGCCGCCGATCAATGCGCACCCTGCCAACTCGCAGCCGCGCGCAACGCCTTTGATTACATCGGCCGCCGTGTCGACATCGAGTTTTCCACAAGCGAAATAATCAAGAAAAAACAACGGTTCGGCACCCTGGACGAGGATGTCATTAACACTCATCGCCACCAGATCCTGGCCGATGGTGTCGTGACGGTTCAACTCGAAGGCCAGACGCAGCTTGGTGCCTACGCCGTCGGTACCCGACACCAGCACCGGTTCACGGTATTTTTTCGACAACTCGAACAATGCGCCAAAGCCGCCGATGGCCCCCATCACCTCAGGGCGCATCGTGCGTTTGGCAAAAGGTTTGATGCGGTCGACGAGCGCGTCACCAGCATCAATATCCACGCCGGCATCACGATAGGTCAGGGAGCTCAAAGTCGGTTCCTCTCGGGCAAGAATCGCCCCGCGCGGAGCGCCGCTCTTGAGGGCGCAACATCGAGGGGCTACATTAGGGGGCTTGGCGATCCTGTGAAACCGCCATTCAAAGTCAGCATTCTAACGCGATCCGCACGCACAAATGAGATCACGACCGCTATGAGCCCACCCCACGTTGACCGCACGACCACCATCCTGTGGGCGCTTGCCGGCATCGCGTTGCTCGTGCTGTTCTGGATGCTCAGACCCATCCTCACACCCTTCGTGGTCGGCGCAACTCTCGCCTATCTGGGCAATCCGGCCGTGAACTGGCTGGTCGAAAAGCGTTTTCCCCGTCCGCTCGCGGCCGCCCTGATGGTGTGCGCGATGGGCGTGTCGATACTACTGTTGTTGCTGATCGTCATCCCGGTGTTCTGGCGCGAAATCACGGCCTTGATCGCACGCCTGCCGGAGCTGTTCGAAATGTTCAACGAACGCATCCTACCAAAGCTGAACAGACACTTCGACGTGGACATCAGTCTCGACATTGCCTTCCTGCGTCAATGGCTTACCGAGCACCAGGAGGAAGCGCGCAACCTGCTTCCCCACCTTCTCAGTCATGCGCGTTCCGGTGGCCTCGCGCTGATCAGCGTAGCGATCAATCTGGTGTTGATTCCCGTGGTCATGTTTTATCTGTTGCAGGAATGGCCGCGTATCATCCCGGCGTTACGCGACATGATTCCGCGCCCGATGATCGCGCGCACCACGCGTTTCATGGCTGACATCGACTCCGTACTGTCGGAGTTTCTGCGCGGTCAGGTTTCGGTCATGCTGATTTTGGCGGCGTACTACACGGTCGGGTTGTGGTTCGCGGGGCTTTCTTCCGCCTTGCCGGTGGGCATCCTCACCGGTCTGATTTCCTTCATCCCTTTCATCGGCTTCAGTGGCGGCATCCTTCTCGCCCTGCTCTCCGCCATGTTGCAGGGGGGTGAGGTCGGGCTGCTGACCGGGGTGGTCATCGTGTACCTCCTCGGGCAATTGATCGAAAGCTACGTGCTTACCCCTTATCTGGTCGGCGAACGCATCGGTTTGCACCCGCTCGCGGTGATTTTCGCGTTGATGGCGTTCGGCCTGTTGTTCGGCTTCATCGGCATGCTCATCGCCTTGCCGGCCAGCGCGGCCATCCTGGTGGCTTTACGCGAAATACGCAGCGAATGGCTGGAAAGCCCGATCTATCTCGGCATGCGAAAACAGGATACGGAATGAAGCAACTTCTCCTCGACCTCGCCGGCGACGCACCCCTCAGCTTTGACAACTTCATTGCTGGCGACAACGCTGAACTCTTGCGGGCACTGGAAGAGTGCGTGCGCGGCGCAGGCCACCTTTATTTGTGGGGGGCACCCGGCAGCGGACGCAGCCACCTGCTCGCGGCCACCACCGCCAAGGCCATCGAGGCCGGCCGTCCCGCCGACCGCGTTGAGTCCGCACAAGTCTCTGCCGGTCTGCCCGAAACGCCGGGTATGCTGCTCGCCGTCGATGACGTCCAACACCTCGATGAAATCGGCCAGATCGCGCTGTTTAACGCCTTTAACCGCGCCGGCCCGCTCCACCAGACCTTGGTCATCGCGGGCCCGGCCGCACCGCGCGAACTTGCGCTGCGCGAAGATTTGCGCACGCGTATCGGACAGTGTCTGGTATTTGAATTGCGGCCGCTCAACGATGCCATCCGCGCCGACATCCTCGCCACGCTTGCCGAACGGCGTGGCATGCGTTTGCCGGAAGAGGTGGTGAAATTCCTCCTGCGTCACGGTAGCCGCGACTTGCCGAATCTTGTCGCCACCGTCGAAGCGCTGGATACCGCCTCACTCGAACGCAAACGCCCGATCACTCTCGCCCTGCTGCGTGAAATCATGCAGCCCGGCCTACCCGCCTGAGGCGGTCTTCTGTTTCAACTCAAGGAATTCAAGTGGATCTTGTACTTTTTGACCTCGACAACACCCTGCTCTCCGGCGACTCGGACTTCGAATGGGCTCAATTCCTCATTAGCCGCAACGTACTCGACCCGGAAGTGCAGGAAGCCAAGAACCTGAAGTTCTATGAACAATATGTCGACGGCACGCTCGACATCTTCGAGTTTCTCGAATTTCAGCTCGCTCCGCTGGCCCGTCATGAACGCGCCGAGCTCGACGCATGGCTCGCCGAATACATGGACGAACGCATTCTGCCGATGATTGGGCAACCGGCACGCGATCTGGCACGCAAGCACCTCGATAGCGACGCAGTGGTCGCCATCGTCACCGCCACCAACAGCTTCGTCACCAGCCCCATCGCACGCGAATTTGGCATCTCCCACCTGATCGGCACCATCCCGGCGCAGGTCGATGGGCAATTCACCGGCAAACCACGCGGCCTGCCCTCATTCAAGGCCGGCAAGATCGACCGCGTCGAAGAATGGCTGGAAAGCATCGGCATGCACTGGGGTAGCTTTGAGCGCACCTGGTTTTACAGCGATTCGCACAATGATCTCCCGCTGCTGTCGCGCGTTACGAACCCGATTGCCGTTGATCCGGACAAAATCCTGCGCGCGCACGCCGAAAAAGCCGGCTGGCCGATCCTCTCATTACTGGACGAATAAACCTTCGTTCAGAATCGGCATTCAAATCATAGGCGCCTGCAACGCGCAGCAGGCAGGCGCATTCACAGGCACCACGTTGATTTCACCGCTTGCGGAGATCTCGCCCGCAGGCGGATCATTCTTTGCAAAACAGCGGAATGGCGGAACGGTATCCGGATTAGGGCGCGCGCTTAAAACCCGCATCAGTTATCATTACGGACTCATGAGAACACCAAACCCATTTCGCTGATGATCCGCAAATTTCTGCGCAAGGTATTTCGCCACACCAATACGGATCGAGGCCTCATTACCGAACCCTCGCTGATTGACGCCGAGAAACACGGCCTCAAGCGCCAAGACCTCTCTCCTGCCGCAGTCAAAACGTGCACGGTATTGCAACAAGCCGGCCACAAGGCCTACATCGTAGGCGGTGCGGTACGTGATCTGCTCGCGGGCATACCGCCCAAGGATTTCGACGTCGCCACCAGCGCCACGCCCGAAGAGGTGCGCAAACTGTTCCGTCGTTCGCGCATCATTGGGCGGCGCTTTCGCATCGTACACGTGATGAACGGGCGTGAAACGATCGAAGTGTCCACGTTCCGCGCGCTGCATGAGGCCGACACCCTCACGGACGAACACGGTCGCGTGCTCGCTGACAACGTCTTTGGCAGCCAGGCTGAAGACGCCGCGCGGCGCGACTTCACCGTCAACGCCCTGTATTACGATCCCACCGAAAACGTCATCGTCGATTACCACCACGGCGTGGCGGATCTCGAGCAGAAAACCTTGCGCATGATCGGTGATCCTCGTGTGCGCTACCGCGAGGATCCGGTACGCATGCTTCGTGCAATCCGCCTCGGGGCCAAGCTCGGTCTGGTCATCGATCCGGCCGCACGCAATCCGATTCGAGAAATGGCGGAGCTGTTAAACAACGTGCCTTCGGCGCGTCTATTCGACGAAACGCTCAAACTGCTGATGTCCGGCTACGCAGCGCCCTGCCTCAAGCAGCTGCGTGAAGAAGGTCTGCATCACGGCTTGCTCCCCTTGCTTGACGTCGTACTTGAACAGCCGCTGGGTGAGCGTTTTGTGTGGCTTGCACTGGAAAACACCGATGCACGCGTGCGCCAGGACAAACGCGTTTCGCCAGGCTTTCTTTTCGCCACCCTGCTGTGGCACGAAGTATTGGCCAACTGGGAAGAGCGCAAGGCCGCCGGCGAAACGCCTCAGCCAGCCTTGTTTGCCGCGATGGACAAAGTCCTCGACGTGCAGGCACGGAAACTCGCCATCACGCGCAAAATCTCCGGTGACATCAAAGATATCTGGGCGTTACAGCCGCGTTTCGAAAAACGCAACGGCCGCGCTCCGTACCGCCTCATTGAGCAGCCGCGCTACCGCGCAGGATGGGATTTTCTTCGCCTGCGTGCGCAGGCCGGAGAAATCGACATGGCGTTGCCGGATTGGTGGAATGACTTCGCTCACGGAAACCCGGAAAAGCGCGAAGCACTGATTCAGCAAGCGCCGGCGGATCCCGCGCCAGGAAACCGGCGACGCCGTCGGCGCAAACCCCGCCACGGCAACGCTGCCAAGAGCCATGACGCCGCATGAAAATCCAAACAGTACGGGCTGAATGCGCGGAGGCCGGTCCGACGCCCGAGCATCTTCAATGCGCAGGTGAAACGATTGCCACGCGCTCAACGGCTCTCACCCATCCCGCATCGTTGCAGTCCCGTTCGCAGCGCACATGAATACGCACCTCGCCTTTATCGCTTTCGGCGCCAATCTGGGTGATCCGAGCGCGAGTTTCGATCAGGCCTGCATTGCACTGGCAGCGCTGCCGGGCACACGCCTGAAACGCCGCTCCGCGCTCTATCGCAGCGCCCCGGTGGGCACGCTCGAGCCCCAGCCAGACTATCTCAACGCCGTCATCGAAATCGAAACCACGTTGGCTCCTGAACCGCTGCTGACGCACTTGCTCAGCATCGAACGGTGCAATGGCCGCACCCGGGAGGCGCATCGCGCCCCACGCACGCTCGACCTCGATCTGCTGTTGTACGATGATGTGGTGATCCATTCGCCGCAACTCAACGTGCCCCATCCACGCATGCACGAACGGGCCTTCGTGTTGCTGCCGCTCATGGAAATCGCACCGGATGCGGTCATTCCCGACCGAGGGCCGGTGGCAGATTTTCTGCCCGCAGTCGCAGATCAGAAAATCGTCCGTTTCGGGGAGAACTCATGATGCTCGACAAGGCTCGCTACATCGTCGTTGAAGGCCCGATCGGCGCCGGAAAAACTTCACTCGCCCGACGTCTTGCAGAACGCCTCAACGCCACCCCGTTGCTCGAACGCCCGGAACTGAATCCTTATCTCGAGCGTTTTTACCAGAACATGGACCGCTGGGCGCTGCAGACCCAACTCGCCTTCCTGCTTCAACGCGTGGATGAGCTGGCCAGCCTGGACGCCGCCCGCGCCTCCGGCCAACGCATCGTGTCCGACTTCCTGTTTGACAAAGACCCGCTATTTGCCGCGCTCAACCTGTCGCCGGAGCAGTTCGCACTCTATCAGCGCATTCACGACGTAATGACGCCCGCCGTACCGCGCCACCCCGATCTGGTGATCTATCTTCAGGCGCGGCCGGAAACCCTGATCGGACGCGTACGGCAACGTGGTTTGCTGGCCGAAAAACGCATCACCGAACCGTATCTCGAACGCGTGGCAGAACGCTACGCCCGCTTTTTTTACCAATACGATGCGGCTCCGGTCTTCATCGTCGAGGCCGAGGTGCTTAACCCGGTCGACTTCGACGATGATTTCGACCTGTTGCTTGAGCGTCTGCGCGCGATGCGCAGTTTCCGCGAGTTTTTTAACTACGCTGGATAAAACGCCTCTCGACACCGCAACACGATCCCACCCTCGCACCTTTACGAGGATTTGAACGCCATGAACTATCTCCAGAACGACAAACCCGTCACCCTGTTCGAACTCGCTAAAATGCGTGCCGAAGGCCGCAAAATCACCATGCTTACCGCCTACGACGCCAGTTTCGGAGCGATCATGGACCGTAGCGGCGTCGACACCGTGCTCGTCGGTGACTCTCTCGGAAACGTCATTCAGGGTCAGAAAACCACTCTGCCGGTGACCATCGAACAAGCGGTCTATCACACCGAATGCGTCGCACGCGGCTGCAACCGCGCCTTCATCCTCACCGACATGCCATTCGGCAGCTACCAGGAAGGCCCCGAACAGGCCATGCGCAACGCCGTCAAGCTGATGGCCGCCGGCGCTCAGATGGTCAAGCTTGAAGGGGGCGAACATCTTGCCGACACGGTCCGGTTTCTGGTCGAACGCGGCGTGCCGGTTTGCGCCCATGTCGGACTCACTCCACAATCCGTTCATCAGCTCGGCGGTTATCGCATCCAGGGCCGCGACGAAACCGGCGCAGTCAGGATGAAAAGCGACGCCCTCGCGCTCGAACAGGCCGGTGCCGCAATGATTGTGCTGGAACTGGTTCCATCCGCGCTTGCCGCCGAAATCACCGCCAGCCTCAACACCATGGCAACCATCGGCATCGGCGCCGGTCTGCACTGCGACGGTCAGGTGCTCGTACTCTACGACATGCTTGGCATCTTCCCTGGCAAGCCCGCCCGCTTCGTCAAGAACTTCATGACAGACGCATCCAGCGTGGAAGAAGCCTGCACAAACTTCGTTCAGGAAGTACGCGAAGGCCGCTTTCCCACTGAAGCCCATAGCTACTGAAACCCCTCAAACGCTCTTTGGCAAAGACACCGCCCAACCGCATAATGCGGCCCGGGCCGATCAAACACCATCAGCCGCCCGACACCGTCGGGCCTTTTGGCGCAGATCGAAAAACCTGACATTGTCGGCATTTACCCGCCAAACCTCCCCTCATGCACATCCACGAAACCATCGCCCCCCTTCGCGCGGCACTCAAACAACACGCTCGCGTAGCCTTCGTCCCCACCATGGGCAACCTACACGAAGGGCATATCGCACTGATGCGCGAGGCGCGCAAACACGCCGACACCGTGGTGGCCAGCATTTTCGTCAACCGCTTGCAGTTCGGCCAGGGTGAAGATCTGGGGCGTTACCCGCGCACCTTCTCCGCCGACTGCGAAAAACTTCGGGCTGCCGACGTCGATCTGCTGTTTGCGCCCGACGAGCCGGTCATGTACCCGGAACCGCAACGCTATTTCATCGAGCCCGCTCCCGCCCAGGCGGGCATTCTCGAAGGTGAATTTCGCCCCGGTCATTTCGCCGGGGTCGCCACGGTTGTGTTCAAACTCTTTGCCATCGTGCAACCCGACGTAGCCGTATTCGGCAAAAAGGACTACCAGCAATTAATGGTCATCTCGAATATGGTGCGCGAATTCGCCCTGCCCATCACCATCGCGCGCGGTGACACCGTACGCGATTCAGACGGCCTCGCCCTCTCTTCCCGCAACGGCTATCTCAGTGCATCCGAACGCATCGAGGCACCCACCTTGTACCGCGAGCTCACCGCCATCCGCGACGCCGTGCGCCTCGGCGATCAGGACTTTTTGCATCTGGAAACCACCGCCATGGAGCGCCTGGAAAAACGCGGCTGGAAACCCGATTACATCGCCGTGCGCCGACAGTCCGACTTGCAGCCGCCAGTCAGCGAGCACGATCCGCTGGTCGTGCTGGCAGCCGCAAAACTGGGCACCACGCGGTTGATCGACAATCTGGAAATTTGAA
>DATGNI010000077.1:0-13363 GCA_035306825.1 Azoarcus sp.
GCTGTCGACCGTGCCCAGCGATGCCATCAGATCGCCATTTTCATCGAAGATCGGAGAGTTGTCGTATTCCTGGTTCGACGAGTCGAAATCAAAGGTGATCCGCTGGCGGTCATCCGGCGTGAAATACAGGCTGACCCCATAGGCCTTGTTGGTGTTGTCGACGGTCCGACCGCCACCACCGAAGCCAAGAGAAGGCGTGCGCAGTTCGTTGCCTGCCGGCCGGGCCTTGTAGCTGGGGTTGGAAGCGTCCCGGTCGTAGATGCTGCCGCGCAGGCTCATCGACAGGGTGCCGGGGAGGATCGGGCCGCGTACGCTGAAGTCAGCGGTAGAACTGTCGCCATAATCACTGTCGCTTTGGAAGGTGCGGCCAACGGTCATCGAACCGCTCCATTCCTTGGCGTCTTTCTTGGTGATGATGTTGATCACGCCGCCCATTGCGTCGGCGCCGTACAGCGTGCCGGCGGGACCGCGGATGACTTCGATGCGCTCAATCGCGTCGAGCGGCGGAATATGATTGAACTGGTTGCCGCCGAAGCCGTTCGGGTAAATGTCGCCGTGGTTGTTCTGACGCTTGCCGTCGATCAGGATCAACGTGTAGTCCGAACCCATGCCGCGCATGCTGATGCTGCGCTGGCCGGTTTTGTCGGAAGTCTCGCCAATGTCTACGCCTTCCAGCTGGGACACCGCATCGGTCAGGCTGGTATAGGGTTTTTTGCTCAGTTCTTCGGCGGTAATGACCGAGATGCTGGCGGGCGCATCGGTAATTTTCTGCTCGAAACCGGCGGCCGAGACCACTACTTCGGACATCGTGGCGTCTTGCGCCAGCGTGGGGGCGGCAAAAGCCGCAAGCAGCGCGGCCGTGAGGGGACGAACGAAGAAGGCGGGGGTTGCCGTCTGCGGATGAGGCACCATCGGAAATGCTCCTGGGGTCAGTCAGTCGATATTGTTTTTCTTGGCTGGCTGACCGGGAGACGAGAGGTTCCGGCTGGCTGGCTACTGAAATGACAGGGGTGTACTGCCAAGGCACAGAATAGTAATGATTTTGAGAACCATTATCAAGACGCAATTCCGGAATGTGTGAAATTACTGCAACGTCATGGCTGCGCCCAGCCGCCGCCGAGCACTTTGTAGAGGGTGACGGCGGAATCGAGGCGGGCGAGACGCTGCTGCGCAAGCTGATCTTCCGCCTGAAAAAGGGTGCGTTGAGCGTCGAGCGTTTCGGTGAGTTCGTCGGCACCTTCCCGGTAACGCAGTTCTGACAGCCGCAGCGAACGTTCGGCCTCGTCGCGGATCTGGCGTTGCGCGTTTTCTTGCTCGCTCGATTGGACAACGTTGCCCAGGGCGTCTTCGACCTCCTTGAGCGCGGTGAGCACATCCCCTTGGTAACCGGCAATGAGTTCGCGTTGACGCGAGCGAGCGGAGGAAACCTGATTGCGCAGACGACCGCCATCAAAAACGGTTTGCGCGAGACTGCCGGCAATCGCCAGGCTTTGCGTTGCATCCGCGAGTGACCACAGGGCGGACGAGGCAACTCCGGCCGAACCGGTGAGCCGGATCGACGGCAACAGTGCTGCGCGCGCGGCGGCCACATCGGCGTCGGCTGCTGCCAGACGGGCTTCCGCTGCGGCAATATCCGGACGACGGACAAGCAGTTCGGAGGGCAAGCCGGGGGTGACGTGCGGCACTGCGAGGGCGGCAAGGTCACTCGCGGGAGAGAGAAAACGTTGGGGTTGTTCACCGACAAGCAGGGCGAGCGCCGAGCGCGCCTGGCGTAGTTGAACTTCCAGCGGCGTGATCGTGGCGCGTTGCGACAGCACGGTGGTGCGTTGACGGCTCACATCGAGCGCTGAAGCCGCGCCATTTTCGTAGCGGACCTGAACGAGATCGTACAAACGTTCGGCAATCGACAGGCTGTTGCGAGCGATGGTGAGGCGCTGTTCAAGCGCAAGCGTCTGGAACCACGCGCTGGCAATGCTCGCGTCCAAGGTCAGTCGAGCTGCATCGTAATCGAAACGGGAGGCCGCGAACGAGGCCGCGGCGGCATCACGCCCGGCGGCCAGTCGGCCCCACAGATCGATCTCCCATGACACGCCCAATGACAAGGACGAACGATCCGTATGGCTGCGTCCGGCGTTGGGCGGATCGGAGTGGGTGCGCCCGGTGCCAGCGGAAAGATCCACGCCCGGCAGCAAATTCGCGCCTGCAGAGTCAAGCGTGAGTGCGGCCTGAACCACGCGTTCGGCCGTGATCGCGAGATCGGGGTTGGCGGCGCGTCCGCGCGCGATCAGATCGTCCAGCTCGGGTGCGGCAAAACTGCGCCACCATGTAGCGTTGATTTCGGCTTCATGCGTGGCGGCGGATTCGATCCATGCGTCCGGCAGCGTGGTGTCAGGGCGCGAAGAAGGTTCGGTGATCGCGCATGCGGACAAGGCAAGTGCGATCAGGGCGGGCAGCAAGAGGCGCGAAAAAGCGATGTGTATCATTCGGAAGCGAGCGCGGTGACCGGGTCAAGGCGGGCGGCCTTGCGAGCCGGCAAAAAGCCAAAAATCAGACCGGTGGCAAAGGCGCAGCCGAAGGCCAGCACCACCGGTGCCACGGAATACTGAATGGGCGTGCCGAGTGATTCGAGCAAGGCGGCGGTGCCGAGCCCGATTGCCACGCCCAGCACGCCGCCCAATGCCGAAACGGTGATCGCTTCGATCAGAAACTGCTGAAGGATGTTGCGCGTGCGTGCGCCGGTGGCCATGCGGATGCCGATTTCGCGAGTGCGTTCGGTCACCGACACCAGCATGATGTTCATGACCCCGATGCCGCCGACGAGCAATGAGATGGCGGCGATCGAACCCAGCAGGATGGTCATGGTGTTCTGGGTTTCTGACACGCTGTCGATGATCGAGGCCATGTTGCGGAGCTGAAAATCCTCTACGCCGTGGCGAGACAGGAGCAGTGAGTGCACGGCGTCCTGGGTGTCGTCGATGCGGTCGACGTTATCGACCGCGATCGTGGCGCTGCCAAGATGGCTTTGACCAAACAGGCGCAGACTGCCCGTGCTCCATGGCACGAAAATCACGTCATCCTGGTCGCGTCCCCAGCCGGTTGCCCCCATCGGCGCCATCACGCCGACCACCTGGAACAGGATGTTTTGCACCATCACGTATTCGCCAATCGGGCTCTGGTTGCCGAACAGCGCGCGCGATACCGTCTGGCCAAGCACTGCCACCGTAGCGTAACGGGCTTCATCGTCCGCGCGAAAGAAGCTGCCTTGCGCGACGGGCCAGGTGCGTGCCACCACATAATCCGCAGTGGTGGCCGTGGCCTGGGTGCGATGGTCGGCGTTGCCGTGTCGAATCGTCACGCTGCCGCTTTGCTCCGGCACGGCCGCCAGAACGTTGGGCAATTCCGCCACCGCCTGAACGTCTGCAAGCGACAGCGTGGCGGTGACGTCGCGTCCGCGTTGGTTAGGTGCGCCGGGGCGCACGGTCAGCAGGTTGGAGCCCATCGCGCTGATGCGATCAACGACGGATTGTTTGGCGCCGTCGCCGATCGCCAGCATGGCGATGACCGAAGCCACGCCGATGACGATGCCGAGCAGCGTGAGGATGGTGCGAAACACATTGGCGCGCAGCGCACGCACTGCGGTGCGGGTGGCTTCGAGCAGCTCTCCCAGCGGTTTGCTGCGGTCGATGTGAGGTTCGAAGTCGGGTGGCGTGGCGGGTTTTTGCGGGCCGGGATCAGAAAGAATGTAGCCGTCTCGAATCTCGATGATGCGATCGGCATTGGCTGCGATGTCGCGATCGTGGGTAATCAGGATGATGGTGTGACCCTGCGCCGACAATTCGCGGATCAGGCGCATCACTTCGGTGCCGCTATGGCTGTCCAGAGCGCCGGTCGGCTCGTCGGCGAGAATGATGCGCCCGCCGTTCATCAGCGCACGGGCGATCGATACGCGCTGCTGCTGACCGCCGGAAAGCTGGCTCGGACGATGGTGCAAGCGTTCGGCCAGGCCAAGGTGCTCCAGCAGTGCAGTCGCGCGCGCGTGACGTTCAGCGGGCGGAGTGCCGGCGTAAATGGCCGGTACTTCGACGTTTTCCGCTGCGGTGGCGGAGGCGATCAGATTGTAGCTTTGAAAAACGAAGCCGAAATCCTCGCGGCGCAGACGGGCCAGCTCGTCGCGGTTCAGCCGGGAAGTGTCGCGGCCCATGAAGAGATAGCGCCCGCTGGTGGGCTTGTCGAGGCAGCCGAGGATGTTCATCAGTGTCGACTTGCCCGAACCTGACTGGCCGATGATGGCAACGAATTCACCGGCGTGGATATCCAGATCAATGCCGTGCAGCACCCGTGTTTCGATTTCGCCATTGTGGTAACTGCGCGTGACGCCTTCGAGCCGGATCAGCGGCGTGTCCGCGTCGACCGGAAGCGGGGCAGCGCGAGCGGCGAGCGCGGTTTCGGCTTTCATCAGCGCGATCCGGCCGAACGGTTGTTGCCGGCGGTAGCGTCGGTATTCAGCCCGGCGACGACGCGTTCGCCCTCGGCTAGGCCGGAAAGAATCTGGGCGCTCACGCGACTCGTCATGCCCACCTCGACCGTGCGGGGAGTGACGCGGCCAGCGGCGTCGGCAACGCGCACCTGGGCGGAACGCACGGTCTGGCCCTCCTCCGACGCTACGACACGGAGGTTCGAGAGCGCGCCAAGCGGGACCGTGAGCGTGTTTTCGGCGCGCGCAATGACGAAAAACACCTGTGCGGTCATCTGCGTCATCAGACGGCGGTCGGGGTTGGGAACGTCAAACAGCGCGTTGTAGAGCACCACATTGTTGGTCACGGTGGGCGTGGGGTCGATGCGTCGCAAGGTGCCTTCCCAGCGGTTGTTGTTGCCGCCAAGTGTGGTGAACCATACGTCCATGCCGATGCGCAAACGACCCACGTCAGCTTCGGAAACCTCGGTTTCAACGCTCATGACCGACAGATCCGCGATTCGCAGGATGTTCGGCGCCTGCTGGTTGGCGTTGAGGGTCTGACCCTGGCGGGCTTCGATCGATACCACGGTGCCGCGCATCGGTGCGACGATGCGGGTGTATTCGAGATTGGCCTCATCGGCGCTGAGATTGGACTGGGTCTGCTCGATTTGCGCCTCCAGAGAAGTCACCTGCGCCCTGGCCGAGCGCAACGCGGCGGCGGCAGTCTGCAGTGATTCGCGCGAGGTGGCGTCGGCGGCCATCAGGTTTTTCTGACGACGGTGCTGGATTTCAGCCAGTTCGAGATTGGCTTGACGTTCGATGAGTTGCGCTTGCTGGCTGCGCAGTTGCGCGCGGGTGGCCTCAACCCGACTGCGGAGCACGCGTGGATCGATTTCCGCGAGGAGCTGATCTTGTTCGACTTCGTCGCCGACCTCTACGTGGATGTAGTCGAGGGTGCCGGAGACCTGCGCCCCGACATCGACATATTCGCGTGGCTGGAGGGTCCCGGTGGCGGTGACAAGGTCTTCAAGATCGGCCCGTTCGACCGTTGCGAAAATATAGGCATCCGAGGGGTTGCCATTGCCGAAGAGCGTCGTGCGAAGCAGCCAGGCGCCAAAAACGAGAGCGAGGACGATGCAGGCGATCAGAACAAGGCGGGGGCGTTTCGTGGGCATGAAGACTCAGGATGCTGTCGGGGTACGCTGCGCAGAATACGGTGCCGGACGAAGCTTGTGTGTATCGTATTGAAGCAACAAGGCCGGCAATGCCGGCCTTGTTGCTTCAATCTTCAATCGAGCGCGTTATGGTGCCGGCACGGTGATGAAGCCCAGCTTCTTCACGCCCGCTTCGCGCGCTTCTGCCATGATTTCGGCGAGTAGCTGATAACGCGTTTCGCGGTCAGCGCGCAGATGTAGCGCGGGTTGCGGATCCTGAGCGGCGACCTCGGCAAGACGTTCGACGAGTTGTTCGCGATCAAACGGCTCATCATTCCAGTACATCGTGTTGTGTTCATCAATGGCCAGGGTGATGGTGTCCGGCTTTTCCTCATTGACCTGGCTCGATGCGGCCGGAAGATCGATCTGAACCGAATGGGTCAGCAAGGGCGCGGTGATCATGAAGACGATCAGCAACACGAGCATCACATCAATGAGCGGCACCATGTTGATCTCGCTCATCTGGGGCGTGCTGCCCTCCTGATTGAATCCACCGAAAGCCATCATGCGGCTCCTGCGGCGGCCTGCGTGGCACCGCTCGTCGTCGTGCTCTGCAGGGCCGGCTGACGCGTGGTTGCGCCGCTGGCGACGCGCGAACCGGTGCTGAACATGGCGTGCAGATCGTGCGCGAACGCATCCAGTTCCGACAGCTCGAGACGATTGGCGCGATTGAAGGCGTTGTAGCCGAGCACCGCCGGGATGGCGACGAACAGGCCGAAGGCGGTCATGATCAGCGCCTCGCCCACGGGACCGGCGACGGCGTCGATGGTGGCCGCGCCCGCGCCGCTGATGCCGATCAACGCGCCGTAAATCCCCCATACCGTACCAAGCAGGCCGACAAAGGGCGCGGTCGAACCGATCGAGGCGAGCACGGTCAGGCCCGATTCAAGTTTTGCTGTCGACAAGGCAATCGATTTACGCATTGCGCGTGTCAGAAATTCATCTGCGTTGAGCGTTGCGCCGAGAGTTTTTTCCGCACTGTGACGACGGATGTGTTCGGAGGCGGCCAGACCTTGGCGGGCGAGCTTCTCGAAGGGTGAATCCGGAGCGCCGTCGGCCAGGCGGGCGATGCCATCCTGCAGACTGCTGGCTTTCCAGAATGCCTCCAGGGTGTCGGTCTGACGGCGTGCGCGCAGTTGCCGCACGACCCGGACCAGAATCAGATACCAGCTCGCGACCGACATCACGACCAGAACGAAGGCGACAAATTTGATGACCAGGTCGGATTGAGCCCATAAATGGGTGAGGCCGTAGCCGGTTTCGACGGGCAGGATGGGTTCAATGGGCATGATGCTTATCCCTCAAGTTTAAATACGATAGGCACGACCACCCAGGCGGCAATGTTGCGTCCGCCCTGTTTGGCCGGTACGAAACGCCAGCTTTTAACGGCTTTTTCAGCTGCGCCGTCGAGTCGTCTGGAGCCGGAGCTTTCCGCGAGCGTGACTTGGCCTGGACGACCGTCGGGGGAGACGTGTACGCGTAGCAACACCTTCCCTTCTTCGCGCATCCGACGTGACAGGGGCGGATAGTTGGGTTTCGGGTTGTTCAGATAGGTCGCGTCGAAGCTCGGGCTGGTCACCTTGGGCGGCGCAGCTTTCTGTTCCGCTGGCTTGGCCTTGGCGACCGGCGCGGGAGGTTGCGGCTTGGGCGGCGCCTCGCTTTTTTCCGGAGCGGGCTGCGGTTTGGGGGTGGGCTTCGGCTTCGGCTTGGGCTTCGGCGGGGGAGGCGGTTCCGGCGTGGGCTCGGGTTCCGGCTCGGGTTCGGGCTCAGGCTCCGGTTCAGGCTCGGGTTCGGGCTCAGGCTCGGGCTCAGGCTCAGGCTCGGGTTCGGGCTCGGGCTCAGGCTCAGGCTCGGGCTCCGGCTCCGGCTCCGGAATGGGTTCCGGCGCGGAGGCGGGTTCGGGCGCGACTTCTTCCATCACCTCGTCCGTCGAAGGCGCTTCGACCAACGACACCATGAGCGGAATTTCGACAGGCTCGATGGCCTCTTCGGGAGCATAGCGGGAAAAGGCGATGACCCCCGCTGCATGCAAGGCAATGACCAGACCGAGCAGGAGGTGACGTTCGCGGCGGCGACCGTTGATCGAGGGAGAAGAGTCGGACTTCATCGGAGGAGGAGTTCGAGAGCCAGGGCGGCGACCGCGACAGCGATCAGCATGCGCAGAGCGGAAAATGATAAGCGTTTCGGTTTCTGATTGGGAGGCGTGCGCTGTGCTGGGTGCATTGCTGTGATTTCCGAAGGCGAAGGGTCGATCGCTGCAAGTTTCGCCCGAGGCACCGTGATGGAGACGGGTGCCGACGCTTGTCGGCACCCGAACGGGCGAACTTAACTGCCCGGATCCATCTGCGACTGCAGATAGTTCTGCAAGCCGACTCTGTCGATCAGCTCAAGCTGGGTTTCGAGGTAATCGATGTGTTCCTCGGTGTCTTCAAGAATTTTCTTGAAAAGATCGCGTGTTACGTAGTCCTTACAGGATTCGCAATGTGCGATGGCTTCGATCAGATGAGTGTGACCGCTGGTTTCCAGCTCCAGGTCACCCTTCATGCATTCGGGTACGTCTTCGCCGATCAGCAGCTTGTCCAGGTTTTGCAGGTTGGGCAGGCCTTCGAGAAACAGCACGCGCTCGATCAGCAGATCGGCGTGCTTCATTTCTTCAATGGATTCCTCGTACTCGTGAGCGCCGAGCTTGTCCAGGCCCCAGTTCTTGTACATGCGGGCGTGGAGGAAGTACTGATTGATGGCCGTTAGTTCAATGGTCAGTTGACGGTTCAGGTGCTGAATGACTTTTTTGTCGCCTTTCATATCGCCTCCAGGACGAAGACAGAAGCGGCACTGCTGGCGAGCGCATGCATCGACGGACGTTTGCCCGCGCATGCGCGCTTCTCGAGCGCGGAAGCGAGGCAGTGCCGCGCGGATTCCGCGCAGCAAGTGCAATCGGCGGTCACGCCGAGCTCTCGACGCAGATCGCGCATGCGACATGCGCCCGCCTCGACGGCGTGCTCAATTTGTTTGTCAGTAACCGCATTGCAAACGCAAATGTACATCTGTGCTGCCTCGATTGAAACCTTGTCCTTGCCTTTCGGCAGTGCTTCTCATTTCGTCAGGATCAGCTTCCCGCTGCGGGTTGCGCGCAGGATGTAGCGTGTTCCCAGGTGATCGATTGCGACGCAGGCGCTGGCACCGAGCAATTCGGAGCTGGCAACCACCTCTTCCTGACGTGGTGCGGTGGCTTTGAGCTCGTCGCAGTCATCGAACGGCGGAGAGGGGAGATCGGGTTTAGAGCGGCTCATCACGACCAGCTGCTATCGAACGCAAATGAAAACAATTCGTATTTAACTACTAGGCGACGCGCACGTCAACAGAAAATGTGCGCGGATCTGTATTTCAGGAAGCCAGGGGGCGTCGAACGGTCGAGATCAACAAGATGGCGCCGATGAGGATCATCGGGAGGCACAGCCATTGGGCCGTGGAGAGGCCCAGCGATAGAAAATCAAAGATGCCGGAGTCGGGTGTGCGGAAAAATTCCGCCACAAAGCGCAACGTGCCGTACCCGATCAGGAACATCGCCGACACGGCCTTGACCGGCCGGGGACGGGCGGCATAGAGCCACAGCACGATGAACAGCAACAGGCCCTCGCCGGCCGCCTGATAGAGCTGAGACGGATGCCGCGGCAATGCGTCGACCCACGGGAAGACCATGGCCCACGGCAGTTCGGCGGGCGCCACGCGGCCCCACAACTCACCGTTGATGAAGTTTCCGATGCGGCCCAGGGCAAGCCCGATCGGTATCAGGGGTGCAATGAAGTCCGTGATCTGCCAGAAGCCGCGATCCTGCTTGCGGGCATATAGCCAGACCGCAAACAGGACGCCCAGGAAACCGCCATGGAAGCTCATCCCGCCTTTCCACACTTGCACGATCTCAAGCGGGTTCGCCAGATAATGGGCGGGTTGATAGAACAGCACCTCGCCCAGTCGCCCGCCGATGATGACGCCGAGCATGCCGTAAAACAGCAAATCATCGATCTGGCGTCCATCCCAGCCCAGTTCGGGGCGACGCTTTGCATGGATGCGGCCCAGCAGCATGAACAGCGCGAACGCGGCCAGATACATCAACCCATACCAGTGAATCGATACGGGACCGATGGAAATGGCGACGGGATCGAAGCGAGGATGGATGAGCATGGAAGATGGCAAGTGGACAAAAAGAGCGCGGCGCGGCCACGAGGCCTATCATCAGCGTTCTTGACCGGGTGCGAGGGCGACACTAACATGCCGCGCATGGACAGTGAAATCGAGCGCCTCGAAGAACTGATGAAACAGTTCGTTGCCCGCCACGAAGCAGGGCTGGCACAGCTATCGCAGGCGCGTTTGCGCATTTCGGAGCTGGAAGCCGAAAACGCGCGATTGGCCACCAAGGTCGATGCCGCGATCGAACGGGTCAATGCGATGCTTAACGCGTTGCCGCAGATGGAGGAAGATTGAGATGTCCGAAGATGCGGTCGAAATCCAGCTCAACGGCAGAAACATGCGGATCGCATGCCCGCCTGACCAGCGCGAAAGTCTGCTCCAGGCGGCAACGCTGCTCGACAGCAAGCTGCGTGAGCTGGCTGCAGCCAGCGGCGCCACCGGCGAACGTCTGGCGACGATGGCGGCGCTTCACGTGGCGCATGAGTTTATTTCTTTCCAGCGTTCGGGCGGGTTTGACATGCCTGACTTGCGGCGTAGAATCGAAGTCGTAAATGCCCAGCTCGGGGAAGCGCTTAAAGCGCAGGAAAAGCTTTTCTGAAGCGGTGGCCTGATTAATCCCCTGCGGTGTTCGCGACTGCCGTAGATTCCTTGAACCAATGCTTTCGAGCACGGTTGCAAAACGAGAGTTCGTTGTGTGAGCGCCCCAAGTCGGGTGCACCTGATGCGGATTCCTAGCGACCACCCTGAACCCTCGGTTCAGGATGCCCGGCATGACGGCACAGGCGGGGGACCTCTATGAAGAAGCTCGTTACGGTGAGCCTATTGGATAAACGCCCGACGGAGATCGGGCGTTTTTTCGTGGTGAGTCTGGCGTAGGCGCATTGCCGCGAGCCTGTATCCCGTCATCCAGTGGTTGCGACGAACGAAACGAAACGCGATGGCGTAAACACGATCGAGCGACGGCTGAGCGATTAAGGATCGAGGCGTGATGGATTTCAACGTGTGGTGGCTGGCGTATCTTGCGCTCGGCGCGACGGCAGGATTTCTCGCGGGGCTGCTGGGAATTGGCGGAGGCGGGGTCATGGTGCCGATCCTGACGGCGATTTTTGTCGCCCAAGGCGTGCCTGCCGCCTACGTGGTGCATCTTGCGCTGGGCACCGCGATGGCGGTGATGGCGGTCACCGCCATCTCCAGTCTGCGCGCGCATCATCGGCTGGGTTCGGTGCGGTGGGACATTTTCCGCACGATTACGCCGGGCATCCTGATTGGCGCTTTTGCGGCCACCTTTTTCGCAGCGACGGTTGCATCCAGGCCATTGGCGTTGTTTTTCGCCGGTTTCATGGCTTTGATGGCGGTGCAGATGATGATGGATGTCAAGCCCAAGCCAACCCGAAATCTGCCCGGAAAGATCGGCGTGTCAGCAGTGGGGCTCGGTATTGGCGGCATTTCTGCGCTGGTGGCGATCGGCGGTGCGGCGTTGTCGGTGCCGTTCATGGTGCGTTGCAACGTCCGTCTGCAACATGCAATCGGCACCTCGGCCGCGATCGGTTGGCCCGTCGCCGTGGCGGGCGCGGGCGGTTATTTGGTCAACGGCCTCAACATGCCCGGCATGCCTGCATACAGCATTGGTTTCATCTATCTTCCAGCGCTGGTGACGATCGCCGTTGCCGGCGTGATTGCGGCGCCGTTCGGCGCGAAGCTCGCCCACCGGATGCCGGTGAAACGCTTGAAAAAGGTTTTCGCGGTCTTTTTCATGTTGCTGTCGTTGAAGATGGTGCACACCGTTTTTTTCTAGTCGAACGGGGCGTCCAACGGATGCACTCCTCGAACGGTGAAGACGCTCGAAACGACGTTTTAACGCGGCTTTTGATCCCGCCCGAGCCAACGCTTCCATGCCTTGCGTCCAACCCTGCGTTTCATGCCCACTTTGAAATCGTAGAGTCTGAATGACCAGTCATGCCAGGGTTTGGGCTGGCGACCGGCGGCTGCCAGATACAGGCGCAGGGCACGTTCGCGCCCATCCGGAGGCAGACGGTTGAACGCCCGTACGAGGTCGGAGAGGCGCTTGCGCATCGGCAGCCCGCGGTGGAAAGCGTGGATTCTGCCCGTGTCGATCAGGCTGAAGCTCAAGGTTTCGGCGTCGCGATGGACGAGAATGTTGCCGCCCGACAGATCGCGGAAATGAATGCCGCGGTGATGCATCCGGACGAGGAAATCGGCGAGTGCGCTGTAGAGCGCTTCGGTCGAGATGCCCTCGGGGTTTTGTTCCCCCCGTGCGATGGCGGAAAACAGCTTGCCAATCGACAGGTCGCCGCTGACGTATTCACACACATACCAATTGCGTTTCAGGTCGCCGGGCGTGCGGCTTTCAAACCACGCGACCGGCGTGGCGGTGTGGATGCCACGGCGCTCCAGTTCGGCGGCGCCATTCCAGCTTCTGCGTCCTTTGGAAGGCTTGAAACGGTCGAGCAGTCGCTTGTGTAAATGAAAGCGTACGGGCTGTTTGACGACGAGACGGGCATTTTCGGCGCGCGGATCGGGCACGGTCCAGATGGCGTTGCGCGCATGGCGCAGCGCGTCGGCTTTGGCGGGCGGTGAACCGATGTGTTCGGGATGGAGCGCAGCGATCAGAGCGTCCGCTTCGGCACGGTTGCTGGCGCGAACGACGCCGTGCCAGTGGGCGTCGCGATAGTAATAGTGCTGCGCAGTGCGGCAATGGGCGTGCAGGGTGAAATTTTCCAGCGGCGCGGCGTCCGGCAATACGTTGACCGTGGAATTTTCCGGCCAGAGAGCGTACATCGGCGTCTCGGTGACCAGGGTGGGGGTTTCGTCCAATGGTTGGCCGTAACCGTCTTGCCACTGAGCTGCCGCGAGCGTTTCGGGCGGATAGAGATCACATAGCGCGGCGGCGCGGGCGTTGATGGTCCACAGCGCGTGAATGCGTTGGCCGTCGCGTTCGAAGCCATGCATTTCCAGGCCCTGACCGGTGTTCAGACGGCCGGTGTAGCGGCCGCCGGGGATCAGACGGTTGAACGCGGCCAATGCAGCGAAGGCCGGGCGTTTGCGAAAATCCGATATTGCACCCTCGATCGAGGCGTAATGCGTGATGCGCTCGAGTTTTGGGTAGGGCGTATGCGCATCGTCGATCAATCCTTCGCGATGACAGACCAACGGTCCCCAGAAGGCGTTTTCCAGCGCACCGGAAGCCGCGCACAAAATTGCGTGACGGGCCAGATAATCGGCCTGCTTGAGTTCACTGTCGGGCAGCAAACGTTCAATCCGCGGCAAGGTCCAAAAAGACGCTGGCGAGGCCAGTCGCGGCACGCCGGCCTCGGCGCTCAGGCGGGCGAGCAGGCGCGCCTTGCGGATCAGGTTGAAACGCACCTGCGGCGCGAGGGCGTGACCAAGAATCTTGTGATCCCAGCGTTCGGGTTCGGTGCAACGTTCGGAGAACAGGTTATTGCTGTGCAGATCGGGCAATTGGTCGCGTTTTTTCAGCAATGCG
>DATGNI010000078.1:0-35148 GCA_035306825.1 Azoarcus sp.
GCGCGTGAGCCGGATTGTGGTCACTCATTTTCACCCTGACCATCTCGGCCAGGCCGCCTGGCTGGCCGCGCGCGACGAAGCGGAGATCCACATGACCGCGAGTGAATATTGCACCGCCTTGGCCATGTGGCATCAAGTGCCCGGCTACGGCGTGGCCGACATGGTGAATTTTTTCCGCCGTCACGGTCTGGCTGAAGAGCGTCTTGCGGCATTGGAAGCCCGCGGCAACACCTATCGCCGTGGCGTACCCGAACTGCCGCGCACGCATCATCGACTGTTTCACGAGGGTCGGCTCACCGTTGGCGGGCGTAACTGGCGCGTCATCGTCGGTCATGGCCATTCGCCTGAGCACGCCAGTCTGTACTGTGAAGAAACCGGTGTGCTGATTGCAGGCGACCAGGTGCTGCCCCGCATCACGCCGAATATCAGCGTTCAGGCTGCAGCCCCCCACGAAGACTCCCTGGCTCATTTTCTGTCTTCATTGCAGCGCTTCACCCATTTGCCTGAAAACACGCTGGTGCTGCCCTCCCACGGCCGGCCGTTTCGCGGAATACATGCTCGAATCGCGCAGTTGAGGGCTCATCACGCGGAACGCTGCACGACCATCCTGACCGCTCTGGATGCGCCGAAAAGCGCGTGGGAGCTGTTGCCCACCCTGTTTTCCAGACCGCTCGACAACCATCAGGTGATGTTCGCGATGGGCGAAGCCATTGCCCATCTCAATCATCTCGTCCAGCGCGATGAAGTGCGACCCCTCGAGGACGATTGCGGCATACTCCGTTTCGCACGCCATTCGCATCCCGCATGATCCAGAACATCCCGAAGGCGTTTGTAATGGCCGCATCCGAGACCGTCTGCGAACTCTGCCCGGCCTGCGGGAAGCCATCCCCTAATCAGCTAACGCTACACGCATGAGCCCCACGCATACGCCCACCATCCTCCTCGACACCAACACCGTGCTCGCCCTGTGGTGGTTTGAAGACCCCGTACTCGCGCCGCTCGCGTGCGCATTGGACGCAAAACGCTTTCAGCTGGTTACCCGTGACGACGCATTGGGGGAGTTGTCCTGCGTCCTCGCCTACCGCCAGTTCGGCATTCCCCCTGAACGCCAAAGCGCGTTGCTTGCGCAATACCGCATGCGTTGCACACTCGCCCCCGCTCCTCAGGAAGACTGCGCCCCGCTGCCGATTTGTCGCGATCGGGACGATCAAAAATTTCTCGAAATCGCGCGTGACGCGGGGGCCGATCTGCTGGTGAGCCGCGACAAGGCGTTGCTGCGACTGAACCGGCACCGCCTGATCCGTCCGCTGTACCGAATCCTGAGCCCCGAGGCGTTGTCTGCAGACGCCGCCCTACTGGCGGTTTAACGCAAACGGGGTTATCTTGACACGCTCATTTTTATGTCGGCGCGTGCGCGCGACGGCCCATGCCATCTGCAACCCGCAGGAGTCTCCGCATGAAAAAACTTACCGCTTTTGCTGCAGCGCTTGCTCTGACAAGCAGTTTTGCCGCAGCACCCGTTGCAGCTCAACAGAAATTTGTGACCATCGGCACCGGTGGGGTGACCGGGGTGTATTACGCCGCCGGTGGCGCAATCTGTCGCCTGGTCAATGCCAACCGCAGCGAACATGGCATCCGCTGCAGCGCGGAGAGCACCGGCGGTTCAGTCTACAACCTCAACACCCTGCGCGCCGGAGAGCTGGATTTCGGCGTCGCACAATCCGATTGGCAATTCCACGCTTACAACGGCACCAGTTCCTTCGAAAACAGCGGCCCGAACGAAAAGCTGCGCGCGGTATTTTCGCTTCATCCGGAACCGTTCACCGTGGCGGTGCGCGCGGATGCCGGCGTCAAGGAATTTGACGATCTCAAGGGCAAGCGCTTCAACGTCGGCAATCCAGGCTCCGGCACGCGCGCCTCGCTGGATGAGCTGCTCGCCGCAAAAGGCGAAGATGTCTCCATGTTCTCGCTCGCTTCCGAATTGCGCGCGGACGAACACGGCGCAGCCTTGTGTGACAACAGCATCGACGGCTTCTTTTATGGCGTCGGCCACCCGTCGGCAAACATCCAGGATCCGACCACGACCTGCGGCGCGCAACTCATCCCGCTAGACGGTGAGGCGATCGACGAACTCGTCAAAGAGCGCCCCTACTATGCCCAGGTGGATATCCCGGGCGGCCTGTATGCAGGCAATCCGGATCCGATCCCGAGTTACGGCGTGCTCGCAACCTTGGTGGCCACCACGGATGTCCCTGAAGACGTCGTCTATGCCTTGGTGAAGGCCGTATTCGAGAATTTCGAGGATTTCACACGACTGCATCCGGCCTTCGCTCACCTGAAGCCGGAAGACATGGTGGTGAATGGCCTGTCTGCGCCATTGCATGAGGGCGCGGCGCGGTATTATGAAGAGCGGGGCTGGCTGTAAGTTTCAGCACCCGTTTTATGCATGCGGCGACGAACGTGCATGCGCATTCGTCGCCGCATGCGTTTCGATCTCCAACAAAGTGCTGAACGTTTCGTAGAGGCGCGGCCCCGTTCCCGGACGAGTACGCTGTTCAACGCAACGCGCCACGACGTTTCGTTTTTGCAGCGTACAGGCCCCACACATTCGGAATCTCCCCACCACGGAGACAGAACGCGACCATGACTGCCACGGACAAGACGGCTTCCGCGCCCCCGATCAGCGAAGAAGAACTGCACCGCCTGGTCGACGAGGTGGATTCCGGCGGTCGCAAGCCGACCGGCAAAACGGCCAGATTTCTTGCCGTCGTGGCGTTGTGCTGGTCCGTGTTTCAGCTGTGGGTGGCCTCGCCGTTGCCCTTCACCTTTGGCGTGTTGGTGTTCAATGACACCGAGGTGCGCGCCATCCACCTGGCGTTCGCACTTTTTCTCGCTTACGCCGCGTATCCGGCCTTGAAAAGCTCTCCCCGCGAACGGGTTCCGGCACTCGACTGGCTGCTTGCCTTGGTTGCGGCCTTTTGCGCGGCCTATCTCTTCATTTTTTACCGCGAACTGGCCCAGCGTCCGGGACTGCCGACCACGCTCGATCTGACCATAGCGGTATGCGGAATCGTGTTGCTACTCGAAGCGACACGCCGCTCGCTCGGGCTGCCGATGGTGGTGCTTGCTGCGATTTTTCTGGTTTACGTCTTTTTCGGCCCGTACATGCCGGACATGATCGCGCATCGTGGCGCTTCCCTGACCAAGGGGATGAACCACATGTGGCTCTCCACTGAAGGCGTGTTCGGCACCGCCATCGGGGTGTCGGCAAAATTCATTTTTCTGTTCGTGCTATTTGGCGCGCTGCTGGAGAAAGCCGGCGCAGGGCACTACTTTATTCAATCAGCGATCTCCCTGCTCGGCCACATGCGGGGCGGGCCCGCCAAAGCAGCGGTTGTGGCCTCGGCGTCGACCGGAGTGATTTCGGGTTCGTCGATCGCCAACGTCGTCACCACCGGAACCTTCACCATCCCGCTGATCAAGAAGGTCGGCTATCGCCCTGACAAGGCTGCTGCGGTGGAAACCGCCTCGTCCGTCAACGGCCAGTTGATGCCGCCGGTAATGGGCGCGGCGGCCTTTCTGATGGTTGAATTCGTCGGCATTCCCTACACCGAAGTGCTCAAGCATGCCATCTTGCCGGCGCTGATTTCTTACATCGCGCTGTTCTACATCGTGCACCTCGAAGCGATGAAAGCCGATCTGCAAGGTCTGCCCCGACGCGAAGAGCTGTTGCTGCGAAACGTGGTGGTGTCCACCATCCTGACCGTGTCCGGCCTGGTGATTCTCTCCGCCATCGTGTACTGGGGGTTTGGCTGGATCAAGGATGTCACCGGCGATGCGTCATCGCTGATCATCGGTCTGGTTTTGCTGGTCAGTTATGTCGCACTGGTCGCTTACTGCTCGCGCTATCCTGCCTCCCTCGAGGCGCCCGGCCAGCCGATCGAATATCTGCCGCCCATCGGGCCGACGCTCAAATCCGGCCTGCATTTCCTGCTGCCCGTAGCGGCGCTGATCTGGAACCTGATGGTGGAACGCCTGTCGCCCGCCTTGTCTGCGTTCTGGGCCACGATGTTCCTGATTTTCATCCTCGTGACCCAGCGCCCTCTGATGGCGCTGTTCCGCAACGAGGGCGACTATCTGGCCAACATCCTGCAGGGCTTCGACGAACTGCGTAGCGGACTGATTACCGGCGCACGCAACATGATCGCGATCGGTGTCGCGACCGCCACCGCCGGCATTATCGTCGGCACCGTCACACTGACCGGCATTGGCCTGGTGATGACCGAACTGGTCGAGGTGTTGTCCGGCGGCAATCTGATGATCATGCTGGTGCTTGTCGCCCTGCTCTGTCTGGTGCTCGGCATGGGGCTGCCGACAACGCCCAACTACATCGTGGTGTCTTCGCTGATGGCACCGGTGATCGTGGAACTCGGCGCCCAAAGCGGTCTGCTCGTACCACTCATCGCAGTGCACCTGTTCGTGTTCTATTTCGGCTTGATGGCCGACGTCACGCCACCCGTCGGCCTGGCCTCATACGCTGCAGCAGGCATCGCCAACAGCGACCCGATGCGAACCGGCGTCACCGCCTTCGGCTACAGTGCGCGCACCGCCATTTTGCCGTTCATGTTCATCTTCAATACCGAACTGCTGCTGATCGGCATAGACAGCGCCTTTCATCTGATCTACGTCCTCTTCACGGCGACCATTGCGGCGATGGTGTTCGCGGCCGCCACCATGGGATGGTTCGTGACGCGCAACAAGGGATACGAAACACTGCTGCTATTGCTGGTCGCCTTCAGCCTGTTCAATCCCGGTTTCTGGATGGACAGACTGCACCCGCCCTATCATGAGGTCCCTGCTAGCGAACTCACACGTCTGGTCGAAGAAGCGCCCCCCAATGGGCAATTGCGCATCTGGGTGGAAGGCATTTCGATTGAAGGAGACGAGATTTCCAAGGGCGTATTGCTCCCCTTGGGCGAACCGGGTCCGGCACACCAGCGACTCGCATCCGCCGGCCTCGGCGTCATGGCGTTTGGGGATGTGGTGCAGATTTCAATGGTGCGCTTTGGCAGCTCGGTTGAGCGCCTCGGCCTCGAAAGCGGGCTGACCATCCGCGCCATTGAACTGCCGGTGGCCGATCGACCGTCAAAAGACTGGATTTACCTTCCGGCGCTCGCCTTGCTCGCCCTGATATGGTGGCTCCAGCGCCGCCGTCGAGACAGCCAACCGGCGGTGCAGGCGTAGAACGTTCAGCAGCCGTAATACGGGCTCAGTGGAACGACTCTTTGTGCGTCGCCAGAGTGCGTCGCAAAACGCGGCCGACAAAACGGTGCGGCCTTGCCCTCTGAATGCAACACGTTCAAGCGCGTTTGCCGCTGAACGCGCTCAATCCGCGCACCTTGTACGGTGCGTTTTTTGCTGATTGGCAGTCACAAAAAAAGAAAATTCGTCTGGCCGGAAGTGAACTCCCGGCCGGACGAAACTCAACGCGGCTCAAGCCGCAGTAAAGCCGGACGCATCCATACAATCAGTCGCGTCCGGCTGTTACCGCTTGCTTAGGCGATCGACACCCTGCGCAGGGCCTGCAACAAGGTCACCAACGTGGCCAGATCGGTGCCGCTGGCGTGAGCTTCTGCAAGCAACGCCCGATAACGTACCGCCGCGACCCCTTCATTTTCGGCCAGCGCATCCGCGCAGGTTTGAGCGTCTGCGCCCGCGCCAAGTGCTTCGCTGGCCAGACGCCGGGCTTCGGCGCCGAGGTCGGCTTGCAGTGCGCTACGCGCGAGCGTGGCCCGGCGTGAATCCGACGTCAGCGCTTCAATCTGTTGCACGATCCAAACCAGATCAAGCGCTTCGACTACCGCGCAATACACGTCGGCCGCCCGATCCAGGTCCTGATCTTCATGCGCGGCCAGATCCACCACGTCGAGCGCTGCGATCCGCGCGCCCAGACCGACGACGCGCTTCGCCAGATCGGTTGGCACATCGTCCTTCACCAACTCTTCGACGCGCTCTTCTTCTTGTTGCTCCGGCGCCAGGCGATGGACCAGTTCAGCCGACAGCTTGGCGACGCTCGGGCCGAAATGCTCCACCGTTGCGGCAAGATCGGTCAGCCAGGCCGGATTGCGCAGCCACCACAACGTTGCGCCGCGCACCAGGCGCAACAACGTCAGGTGGAGTTCACTCTGGCGTGCGGCAGGCACCTGGTTATCGAGCGCATCAATCTCCGCAATCAACGCGCCCACGCCGAACACCTCGCGCGACAGTGCAACAGCACGCACGATATCTTCCATTTTCGCGCCGGTTTCGCTGCGGATGCGATCGACAAAGCTCGCGCCGAGGGAATCCACGACGCAATTGACCAACGCCGTGGCGATGATTTCTCGGCGCAGTGCGTGCGCTTCGATGTACGCGTCGTAACGTTCTGCCAGACGCTCCGGGAAATACTCGCGCACGAGATTGGCGAAGAACCGGTCATCGGGCAGATCGGAGGCAATCAGCGCATCGAACAGTTCGATCTTGGCGTGCGCCAGCAGCACCGCCAATTCGGGATTCACCAATCCTTGTCCAGTGGCGCGACGTTCGGCAAACTCCTCGTCGAACGGCAGCGCTTCAAGTTCGCGGTTGAGACGCCCTTCTTGTCCGAGCCGCGCGATATGGGCCTGTCGTTCGGCCAGCAATTCAATGCCGCTCGCGGCCATCATATTCAGCGCACGCCCTTGGGCGTAGTTGTCTGCGAGCACCATCGACGCGACTTCGTCAGTCATCTCGGCAAGCAATGCGTCACGCGCATCACCCGTGAGTTCTCCGCGAGCCACCACCGCACCGAGCAAAATCTTGATATTGACTTCACGATCCGAGCAATCCACGCCGCCCGAGTTGTCAATCGCATCGGTGAAGATGTGCCCGCCGGTCAGTGCATATTCAATGCGCCCACGCTGGGTGAAACCGAGGTTGCCGCCCTCACCCACGACCTTGCAGCGCAGCTCGCCGCCATTGACGCGGACTGAATCGTTGGCGCGGTCGCTGACTTCCGCGTCGGTTTCGCTGCTTGCTTTAACGTAGGTGCCGATGCCGCCGTTATAGAGCAGATCAACCGGCGCGGTAAGGATCGCGCGGATCAGTTCGTGCGAGGTCAGGCGCTGGGTACTGAGACCGAGTGCAGCGCAGGCCTCCGGCGACAGCTCGATCGACTTCGCGCTGCGCGAAAACACGCCGCCGCCCTTGCTGATCAGCGACTTGTCGTAATCGTCCCAGGTTGAACGCGGCAACTCGTACAACCGTGCCCGCTCTTCGAACGCCCGTTCCGCATCGGGATCGGGGTCGATGAAGATATGACGGTGGTCGAAGGCGGCCAGCAAACGCATATGTTTCGAACGCAGTGCGCCATTGCCGAACACGTCCCCCGACATGTCGCCAATACCGACCGCCGTAAACGCTTCATTCTGAACGTCGCGCCCAAGCGAACGGAAATGGCGTTTGACCGATTCCCATGCACCACGCGCGGTGATGCCCATTTTCTTGTGGTCGTACCCCACCGAACCGCCGGAGGCGAACGCATCCCCGAGCCAGAAATCGTATTCGGCGGCCACCGCGTTGGCGTGATCGGGGAAGGTGGCCGTGCCCTTGTCGGCCGCGACCACGAGATACGGATCATCTTCGTCGTGGCGCACGAGCTTCGGCGGGACGATCTGGCCATCGACCAGGTTGTCAGTGAGATCAAGCAGCGCCGACAGGAACAGCTTGTAGCAAGCCAGCCCTTCCGCCTGAACCGCTTCGCGGCCCCCTTCGGTCGGCGGGCGGCGCACCACGAAACCACCTTTCGCACCGACCGGGACGATCAACGCGTTTTTGACAATCTGAGCCTTCACCAGACCGAGCACTTCGCTGCGGAAATCTTCCGGGCGGTCGGACCAGCGCAGGCCGCCACGCGCGACCTTGCCATCGCGCATATGCACCGCTTCAAAACGCGGCGAAGTGACGAAAACCTCAAACGCCGGGCGCGGTTCGGGCAGATCCGGCAGCGATTGCGGGTCGAGTTTGAAAGCGATATACGGGCGGGTTTCTTCGCCGTCTCCGGCCGGGCCGAACCAGGTGGTTCGTAGCATCGCCTCGATCAATGCACGGATTTGACGCAGGATGCGATCTTCGTCAAGGCTGGAAACAGTTTCCAATGCCTGTTCGATCTCGCCTGAAACCTTCTGCACCGCCTGTTCCCGTCCTTCCTCACGTTGCGGGTCGAAACGCGCCCGGAACAGCTCGACCAGCAACCGCGCAATCTTCGGATAGCTCGCCAACGCCTGCTCGATATACGCCTGGCTGAGCGGGAAGGCCGTTTGCAACATATACCGCGCGCAGGCGCGCAACAGTGCAACTTCACGCCATGACAGACCGGCGCACAGCACCAGACGGTTGAAACCGTCGCTGTCGGCTTCGCCGCGCCAGGTGCGCAGGAAAGCTTCCTCGAACAATCCGCGCAAACCTTCGATGTCCGGCGCCTCGCCCCCTTTGAAATGCAAGCCAAAATCGTGAATCCACGCCCGTTGGCCGTCGCCGCGTCGCAATTCGAAAGGATGTTCGTCAACAACCAGCACGCCCATGTGCTCAAGCATATGCAGGCAGCGGGACAACTCCACCGGCGCATCCAGGCGATAGAGCTTGAAGCGCAATTTTCCGGGGGAGTCTTCCGCACTGACGTGCAGATTCATGCCCAGATCATGCTGCGACTCCAGCGCATCCAGATGACGGACATCCATCCGCGCTTCAACCGGCGTGGTGCGTTCGCGATAACCGGCCGGAAACGCCTCGCCCCAGCGTGCGTACAGGGCCTCTTCGCGGTTCGTCGCCAGCGCCTCACGCAACGAGGCGCCCCACGGACGCGCCGCTTCGCTCACCCGCCGCTCCAGCGTGGCGGCATCGAAATCCGCGATCACACCGTCGCGGGTGCGCACCGTAAACAAGATGCGCGCCGCCGATTTACCCGTCAGCTGCACATCGAAATCCGCCGACTCACCGTCGAGAGCGTCCAGCAATGCCGCCTGAATACGGCGGCGGCAAGCCGTGTCGTAGTGTTCCCTCGGGACGAAAACCAGGCAGGAAACGAAACGTCCGAACGGGTCGCAGCGAACGAAAAGTCGCGCAGAGGGACGCTCACCCAGCTTGCGAATACCGTTGGCATGGGCAAACAGGGTGTCGACGTCGATCTGGAACAGCTCGTCGCGCGGATACCCTTCAAGGATCGAACGCAAGGCTTTGTCGGCATGACTGCCCGGCAACAAGCCGGCTCGCTCCACGACCGCTTTGATTTTCTGGCGCAGCACCGGAATCTGCCATGGATCGGCGCTGTAGGCATTCGAGGCGAAGAGGCCAAAGATCCGTCGTTCACCGCACACCCGGCCGTCGGCATCGAAGGTACGTACGCCGATGTAATCCATGTAGCCTGGCCGATGGATCGTGGATTGCGAGCTGGATTTGGTGACGGTCAACAGCGTCGGCGCATGCGCCTGAGCACGCATTTCAAATGTCAGGGCGGCAAAGGCCGAGGAACACGTTTCACCCTGTTCCCGCAACAGACCAAGCCCCGAATCCGGAACGATTTCCAGGCGTGTATCGCCGTTGTCCTGGGCGAGCCGGTAATCGCGGCATCCAAGGAACACAAAGTGGTCTTCAAGCAGCCATTCGAGCAACGCTTTCGTTTCAGTGGCTTCATCGCGCGATACAGGCAGGCGGTCGGCATCAATGGCGGCCGCAATATCCTGAACCCGTTCGCGCATCGCGGCCCAGTCCTCGACCGTCGCTCGCGCTTCGTCCAGTACACGTAACAACGCGCTGCGCAGGAGGTCGCGTTCGGCCGCATCACCGGCGCGCTCCACCTCAATGTAGATCGTGGATTCGAGTTGCGCGGAGGCTTCACACTCATCATGTTCGCGACATGAAACAAGCCGCCCGTCTGCATCCCGTCCGACGCAGAGCACCGGATGAATCAACAACTGCGGCGTAAAACCATGACGGTGGAGTTCCATCAGCGCCGAATCGACGAGAAACGGCATGTCGTCACTGACGATCTGGATGACGGTGTTCGGACACCCCTGCCCGCCCGGATTTTCCGGCTCGACGACGCGCACCAGCGTTTCGCCGGGCTGGCGTTGCGCGAGCAATTCCCAATGGCTGAGAAGCGCGGTGCAAACTTCGTCCGGAGAACGCTCAGCCAATTCCACAGCATTGGCGCTGCGCAGCCATTGGCGGGAAAAAGTTTCAATGGATGCTTCCACGGGGCCTTTGAGCCGTGCCGCAAGTGCAGCAAGTACGGCAGAAATCAGACGATCGGAAGCTTCAACGGCGGCCATGCAGGACTCCTCGGATATTCTTTGCAAACGGAGGGATACGTAACGTATCCCTCCGTGACATTACTTCACGGTACGACCCGAACCCCCCGCTGGCAAGTCTCAGATGCGCGGGCTTGCGCGGGCGGCGGACCAAACTCCCCGCCCACGCCAGATCGTGCGTGGGCGGGGCGAGCGCTTAACCCTCGTTACGGATGCGTTCAATGAGCGAATCCACCACTTCAAGCGTGGCCTCATGACCGCCGGCCAGCGAAGCGGAGGTGGTGTAGCGCCCTCCCACTGCCATCGTCGGCACGCCCTGTACGCGATAGGTGCGGGCGAGTTGGTCAGCGCGTTTGAGCAACCCCTGAATGGCGAAGGAGTCGTAGGTTTCCATCACCGCATCGACATCCACCCCATTCACGGTGGCCAGCCAGGCGCGCGCATTCTCGGCATCGAAAATATCGCGCTTGTCTTCTTGCACCGCCGCAAAAATTTCACGCTCGACCTGCACGTTCAACTCACCCGAACGTTCCAGCGCGTAGTGCAAACGCGCCAAACCGAGCAGGCTGGGGTTGTTCCAGATTGCCGGCACAGCGCGAAAGAGAACGTCATCGGGAAGCGATTTTTTCCATGTCTCGATCAGCGGATGAAAACTCCGGCAATGAGGGCAGCCGTAATGGAAAAATTCCAACACTTCGATTTTTCCCTCATCGTTTTCCGGAGATACCGGCTGCGACAGGGTGACATAACGCTCTTCTGCGGCCCAAAGCGTAGTAGGCAAGGCGGCCGCGGCGGCCAACACGGCAGCACCCTGAAGAAAGCTGCGACGATCATTCATAAGCCTGAAATCCTTTTTTCTGGTTCGAATCGCGAAGGTTTGGAGCGAAACGGCACGCAGCTCGTTTCGCCAACGCAGTACGCGGCTCAGTTTTCCTGCACCACCACTCCACTGATGCCCGCGGAAGACAACCGGGAGCGCACCGAAGCCATGTCTTCGGGACGCGCAAACGGGCCGACACGCACGCGATGCACCGTGCGGCCATCATTGAGGCGAGTACGCTGTGCGACCGCTTCGACTCCGTTGAGTGCGAGCAGCGCTTTCATGTTGTCGGCTTCGGCCGGATCCTCGAAGGCACCGACCTGCAAGTACAGACGCTGGGCCGGCGCCGTAACAGGCGGCGGCGGTTCGGTCGGCGGCGGGCTGTCCGATGCGCCGGGCGAAGGCGGCCGGGTGCCTTGCGGCAAAATGGTGTAGAAATCGAAATCGCGCTTTTCCTGCGCACGATCGCCCGGTTTGCCCGGCAGAGCAATCGGTTCGGCAATGGGCTCAAGCACACGCGTTGCCGAATCGAACTCCTTCTGAAACGGCGAGCTGCGCGTGAAATACCACGCCAAGCCTGCCGCCAATACCGCCCCCACAACCAAGCCGATAAGCAGGCCGGCAAAGACGCCTCCGCCACGCGGTTTCTTCGTTGTTCTGCGTCGTGGCGCACTCTTTCGAGACTGTCCTGCCATTCCTCTCTCCTCTGCTTACATCGACTGCGGCGCCGATACGCCGAGCAGTCCCAAGCCGTTTTTCAGCACATTCCGCACGGCGGCCGCCAGCGCGAGTCGCGCCAGCTTAATTTCTTCATCGTCGATGAGCATTCGCTCAGCGTTGTACCAGCCGTGGAATTCACCGGCGAGATCTTTCAGATAGAACGCCACCTGGTGCGGTGCCTGATCGGCCGCGGCGCTCTGCACCACTTCCGCAAAGGCACCCAGCCGTGCGCACAGCGCCAGCTCACGTTCCCCGCTGAGCGGTGCGAGATTCGCTTCGACAAGCGTCGATTCCGCCCCGCCCCATTGCTGCAGCACCGAGCACACCCGCGCGTGGGCATATTGAATGTAATACACCGGGTTTTCGTTGCTTTGACTGGTCGCCAGATCCAGATCGAAATCCAGATGCTGATCACTTTTGCGCAGCACATAGAAAAAACGACAGGCATCCTTGCCGACTTCTCCGCGCAACTGGCGCAGGGTGACAAAATCGCCCGACCGGGTCGACATCGACGCCTTCTGCCCATTGCGATACAGCACGGCGAACTGTACCAGCGAAACCTCCAGTTTTTCGGGAGGCTGACCGAGCGCGGCGAGCGATCCTTTTACGCGCGCGATGTAGCCGTGGTGGTCCGCTCCCCATACGTCGATGACGCGATCAAAGCCACGTTCATATTTGTTCAGATGGTAGGCGATATCGGAGGCGAAATACGTGTATTGGCCGTTGTCGCGCTGCACGACGCGGTCTTTCTCATCCCCGAACGTTTTGGACCGGAACCACTTGGCTCCATCCTGTTCGTAAAGATGGCCGCGTTTGTCCAGTTCGTTTACGGCACGTTCGACCTGACCGGTATCGAACAGACTCTGCTCCGAAAACCACTGATCAAACTCCACTCCGAATTCGGCCAGATCCTGACGGCAATCACCCAGCTGGGCATTGAGCGCGAAACCGTGCACCCGGGCGTAGTCCTCGCCCAGCAAATGTTTGGCGTTCGCGATCAACGCATCCAGATGCGCTTCGCGCTGGCGATCGGCTTCGTCGTCCTTGCGTCCCGCCTCAGGCAAACCCGGCGTACCCGCAAGCACTTCTTCGGCACTTGTCCTGGCAAAACGGTCGCCGTGCGCTTCACGCAGCTCCTGCGCCATGGCCACGACGTAATCACCCTGATAACCATTGGGTGGGAACGGCACCTCGACACCATGCAGCGCGAGATAGCGCAACCAGGTCGACAGCGCGAGAATGTCCATCTGCCGGCCGGCATCATTGACGTAATATTCGCGCGTCACCTCGAAACCGGCGAAATCAAGCACCGTGGCGAGCGACGCGCCGTAGGCGGCACCGCGACCATGCCCAACGTGCAGCGGCCCGGTCGGATTCGCGGAGACGAATTCGATCTGCACCTTCACGTTTTTCGGCTCACCGCGACCAAATTCCGCACCGCGCGTCAGCGCCTGAGTGACCACCACGGTTTTCGCGTTTGGCGCCAAGGTGAAATTGATGAACCCTGCGCCCGCAACATCGACCGCTTTCACCAGCTCGGATTGTGGCAACGCCTGCACCAGCAGCGCCGCCAGTTCGCGCGGATTGCGCCGCAACGGCTTGGCCAGCTGCAACGCGAGGTTGGTGGCAAAATCACCATGGCCGGCCTGTTTGGGCCGTTCGAGATGCACCGGGACGTCCGCCTGATCAGGCGCGACATGCTCCAACGCAACGCGTAACAGTTCTGCAAGATGAATCCTGGGTTCGGCGCTCATGACACTCTGGGGCTCGAAAAAGTGCCAAATTATAACGGATTGGGCTTTGCTCTCCGGGTAAGAGTTGGTTTCTCTGGCGCGCCCCGTTCAGCACATAAGGTTCCGCCCATCGATCTTTCCGGCTAAAGTTGCTGTTTTGCCCCGCAGGGAGCTGTTCCCGTTTAAGCTGGCACCCGCCAACCTAAACCCGACAGATCTCAAGCCATCGTGCGCCTTTTCCGCCTCGTCAAGATCATATTTGTGAGCCTGCGCTTCGGGCTGGATCGCATCGTGCTCGATGTAGATACCAGCGGCCGACTGGTTCGTCTGTGGCAAGTGCCGTTCTTCTGGCGACGTTTTACCGAACCACGGGCGGTTCGGCTGCGGCGGGCGCTGGAGTCTCTGGGGCCGATTTTCGTCAAGTTTGGCCAGATGTTGTCGACGCGGCGCGATCTGCTGCCGCAGGATATCGCGGACGAACTCGCCTTGCTGCAGGATCGCGTGCCGCCTTTCCCGCCGGAGAAGGCGGTGGCGATACTGGAAGCATTCTATGAACGGCCGGTCGACGAAGTCTTTCGCGCCTTTCAGCGCGAACCGGTCGCCTCCGCGTCGGTGGCGCAGGTACATTTTGCCGAGCTGCCGGACGGCACCGAAATTGCGGTCAAAATTCTGCGTCCAGGCATCAAGCGCGTGATCACCCATGATCTTGCGTTGCTTGAAAGCGCGGCGGTGCTGCTCGAAGCGCTGTGGCCGGAAGGCCGCCGGCTGAAATCGCGCGAAGTGGTGGCGGAATTCGCCCGCCATCTCGACGACGAGCTCGACCTGATGCGCGAAGCCGCGAACTGCTCGCAACTGCGACGCAATTTCGCCACCTCGAAATTGCTCGTTGTGCCAGAGGTGTATTGGGAGTGGTGCGGCACCTCGATCATGGTGATGGAGCGCATGCACGGCGTGCCGATTTCGCAAACGCCCGCACTGCTGGCGCAAGGTACGGATTTGTCGGCGCTGTCGCGCGCAGGCGTCGAAATCTTCTTTACCCAGGTGTTTCGAGACGGCTTCTTTCACGCCGACATGCATCCCGGCAACATCCTCGTTCATCGCGACGGACGCTACATTGCGCTCGATTTCGGCATCATGGGCACGCTCAACGAGGAAGACAAGAACTACCTCGCACAGAACTTTCTCGCCTTTTTCAAGCGTGACTATCGCCGCGTCGCGCTCGCACATCTGGAGGCCGGCTGGGTGCCGGCGCACACCCGGGTGGAGGATTTCGAGGCTGCGATCCGTACCGTGTGCGAGCCGATCTTCGACAAACCGCTGAAAGACATTTCTTTTGGCAAGACCCTGCTGCGACTGTTTCAAACCGCACGCCGGTTTGAAATGGAAGTGCAGCCGCAGCTCGTATTGCTGCAAAAGACCTTGCTCAATATCGAAGGCCTCGGCCGCCAGCTCGATCCTGAACTCGATCTGTGGACCACGGCCAAGCCCTTCCTCGAGCGCTGGATGGCCGAGCAGGTCGGCTTGCGCGGCTTTGCGCGCTCAGTGCAGATGGAAGCGCCCAACTGGGCCAATACCCTGCCACAGTTGCCGCGTCTGGTGCATGCTGCGCTCACCGAAAAAGAACACGCCCGTCAGGAACGCGACGCGGTGGTCAAGCGCCTTATTGCCGCTCAGCGCCGTTTGGGCTGGCTGGTGGGATTGACCGGACTCTTGCTCGCCGTATTGCTGGCGCTGGAGTTGTACAGCCGTTTTGGCGGATCTTGATACACTTGCACGCTTCCATTTCGACGCCCTGTAACCACCCATGCTACTTTGGCTCGTCATCGCTTATCTCGCCGTATCCGTCACGATCGGGCTGTATGCGGCCACGCGCGTCCGTAACTCGCGCGACTACATCACGGCAGGTCGAAGCCTGCCCTTCGTTTTCGTCATCGCGATGGTGTTCGCCACCTGGTTCGGTGCAGAAACCGTCCTGGGCATTTCTGCGACGTTTCTCGACGAGGGGTTTCGCGGCCTGATTTCCGACCCGCTCGGCGCCTCCCTGTGCCTGGTGCTGTTCGGTCTGATTTTTGCGCGACCCTTGTACCGCATGAATTTGCTGACGCTGGGTGATTTCTTTCGCGTGCGTTACAACCGCGAAACAGAAGTCATCCTGTCGCTCGCCATCATCGTTTCCTACCTGGGCTGGGTGGGTGCGCAGATGGCCGCACTCGGGCTGGTCTTTAATGTGCTCTCGGACGGTCTGGTGACCATCGAACAAGGCGTGTTCATCGGCGCCGGCGTGGTGTTGGTCTACACGCTTTTTGGCGGGATGTGGTCCGTTGCCCTGACGACTTTCGTGCAGATGATCGTCATCATCCTCGGCCTGCTCTACGTCACCTGGATCGCCGGAGACATGGCGGGCGGCTTCGACAGCGTGATCGCCAAGGCCTCAGCCGAAGGCAAGTTCGCCTTCCTGCCCACTGCCGATTCACTCGACATCCTCGCCTGGGTCGCCGCATTGCTGACCATGGCGCTGGGCTCCATTCCGCAACAGGACGTCTTCCAGCGCGTAAACGCCTCCCGCAACGAGCGCATCGCGGTGTGGGCCACGACACTGGGCGGGGCAGGCTATTTCTTTTTTGCCGCGGTACCGCTGTTCCTCGCCTATTCGGCCACGTTGATCGATCCGGCAATGGTCGAGCATTTCATGCAGCAGGATTCACAACTCATCTTGCCGCACCTGATTACCGGTTACATGCCATTCGTGGCCCAGGTGATATTTTTCGGCGCCCTGATTTCGGTCATCATGAGTACTGCTTCAGGCACGCTGCTCGCGCCTTCCGTAACGTTTTCAGAGAACATTTTGCGCGGATACTGGACGAACATGAGCGATCGCCAGTTGCTGCTCGCCACCCGTCTCGCAGTCTGCGGATTTTGCGTACTCGTCGCGTTCTACGCGGTCTCCAGCGGCGCCACCATTCACCATATGGTCGAGAGCGCCTACCGTATTACGCTGGCAGGCGCGTTCGTCCCCCTCGTTGCAGGTCTGTTCTGGAAACGGGCCAATAATCTGGGGGCATTTCTCGCCATTTCGCTTGGCATCGGCGTGTGGCTGTATCTGGAATTGTTCGTGCCGGAAGGTGACATCGAACCTCAGCTCTACGGCCTCTTTGCCAGCGCGCTGGGTATGCTGGTCGGTGGCTTTGTTGGACGCCCTGCGCATCATCAGTACGCTGGCGCCCGCTAATCAACGGATACAGGCATGGTTTCCCCACTGCCGAAATACCTCGCAATCAGCTGTGCCCTCCTCATCCTGTGGGCCTGTCTGTATCCGTTTTCCGGCTGGGTGGTCAGCGGGCTGCCGTTATTCGATTACCTCGTCGCGCCCTGGCCGAAATATTTCCGTGTGGAAGATCTTGTCGTCAATGTGGCCGGCTACATGCCGCTTGGCTTCGTTCTGGTGCCGGCACTGCCCCGGCGTCTGAGATGGCCGACGGCCATTGCCTTGGCCACGTTGCTCGGTGCTCTGCTCAGTTTTACGGTGGAAACCACCCAGAATTTTCTGCCTTCACGCGTTTCCTCCAACGTCGATCTCGGCGCCAATACGCTGGGCGCCTTTCTCGGCGCGCTCGTCGGCGCAGCGTTCGGACGCCGGCTGTTCGGCGAACGCGGCCTGCACCGATGGCGCATGAACAACATCGTAGGCGGACGCATGGGCGACATCGGCCTGGTGCTCGCGGCCGTGTGGTTGCTGGTGCAGTGCCTGCCTGACCGCGCGGCTTTCACCGCCGGCGATCTGCGCAGCCTGCTCGATCTGCCCGCGCCCCTGACTTTTCAGCCCCGTCCTTTTGCTGCCCTTGAGGCCGCAATGGTTGCAGCCAGCCTGCTCGCCATCGGCCTGTTCGTCCGGTGCATGATGCAGACCTCGCGTCTGTGGCCCATTCTGCTTTTGCTCTTTCTCGGACTGGCTGCCAAATCGCTCGCCACGTGGGCGTTCCATGTGCCGGGCGATGCGTTGCTGTGGCTGACGCCGGGCACGCGCACCGGTCTGTTCATCGGCGCTGCGCTGCTCGGGCTGGCGCTGTGTCTTCCACGCGTACACCAACACGCTGTCGCTGGCGTAGCCTTACTCGGAGCGGTGACCCTGACCAATCTGCTGCCGGAAAATCCCTATTTCGGCCTGTATCAGTTGATTTCCGGAAACTTCCAGAACTTTCATGGCCTCATCGGCCTGGTTTCGGGCGCATGGCCGTTTTTCACCCTGGCCTACCTGTCGGCGCTCGGCCTGTGGCGCGGAGAGCATCTGCACAATGCATAGTGCACGCCTGCGCCATCGGGCGACGCGGCGGCGCTCTCCCCACGCCTGACCGGTATAATCTTCGTTTTTTCCGGAAACTTCAGACGCCGTCCGGAATGGAGCATGCAATGAGCTACTTTCGCCATCACGTTTTCTTCTGCTGCAACCAACGCGCCAACGGGGATAGCTGTTGCAATGACTACCAGGCCACTGAGTTGCAGGCTTATGCCAAGGCTCGCATCAGTGAGCTCGGACTGAAAGGCAAGGGCAACGTCCGCATCAACAAGGCGGGCTGCCTGGACCGCTGCGATGAAGGCCCGGTGATCGTCGTCTATCCCGACAATGTCTGGTACACCTTTGTCGATCAAGAAGACATCGACGAGATCATTGACGAGCATCTTGTTCATGGCCGCGTCGTCGATCGACTGCAATTAGGAGATTCCTGATGTCCCGCCCCCTTCCGACTGAACAGATCCAACTCAACGGCCCCGCTGGCACCATTGACGCGCTGATCGACCTGCCGCACGAGGTGCGCGGCATCGCATTGGTCTGTCATCCGCACCCGTTATTTGGTGGTTCGAACACCAATAAGGTCGCGCACACCTTGGGGCGTGTTTTTCGGGATCTTAATTACGCCACGATTCGTCCGAATTTTCGCGGTGTCGGCGGCAGCGAAGGCACGCATGACGAAGGCAACGGCGAGACTGAAGACATGCTGGCGGTGATCGCCTGGCTGCAGTCGCGCTTTGGCACCCTGCCGTTGGCCCTCGCCGGCTTTTCGTTCGGCGCCTTCGTACAGAGCCGTATTCAGAAGAAACTCGCTGACTCACCGACGCCGCCGAGCCGCATTCTTCTGGCCGGCACGCCCTGCGGCGAGATGATCGGTTCTGATCGTGTGTATGCCCCTGAGCCGCTGCAAGGCAATGCGCAAACGCTGATCATCCACGGCGAGAAGGACGACACCGCGCCGTTGCAGACGTTGTTCGACTGGGCCGCCGCGCAGGATCTTCCGGTGTCCGTCGTGCCGGGATCCGACCATTTCTTCAGCGGCAAGCTGCACGTTCTGCGTCGGATCGTCGAAACCAGCTGGGCACCACAGTAAGCAAACGCCCCGCCCGCGCGGCAGACGCCAAAGGCTGTCGCGCGCATTTGAAGGGCGGCTCGCTGTGCTCTTTTTCAGCCCGTCTCAGGGGAAAAGACCGGGCGTTTGTTGCCCTGTTCATCGAGTGCGACATAGGTCAGCGTCGCTTCGGTCACCTTGACCACCTTCGGTGCGCACGGATCGCGCTCGGCGAAAACCTCGACATCCACGGTGATCGACGTGGTGCCAGTTTTGATGATCTTGGTATAGAAGCTCACCACGTCACCCACCGAAACCGGCTGACGGAAGGCGAACGCGTTCACGGCAACGGTCGCGACACGCCCGCGCGCCAGACGGTGTGCGGTAATCGCCCCGGCGATATCGGCCTGCGACATGATCCAGCCACCGAACACATCGCCGGCCGGATTGAGGTCGCGCGGCATGGTCATGGTGCGCAATTCCGGCGCGCCACCCGGCAGCCGGACGTCTTCGGGACGCGTCACCGGTGCTCGAGGGGATGAAACCATCGTTATGCCTCCTTGCCCGGTTGATCAGGAGCAGTGTTCGCCGCATTGAGCGGCCCGCCGGTAAACGGCGGATAGCCCGCGCCGAAAACCAGACCGGCGTCCGCCAGATCGGCGTCGGCCACCACCTCGGCCGCAACGCATTCGCGCGCTGCATGCACAAGAGGCGCATTGAGCCGTTCAGCCAGCCCCGGCGGAACAGGAGGCGTATCCGCCTTGTCCGGCTTGCCGTCCTTCCAGACATAGTAACCGCGGCCACTTTTGGCGCCGAGCGCGCCAGCCTCGACCCGTTCAGCCAAACGGGAAGGAATCGGCTCCAGACCCAGCGAGCGTCCGGTAGCCAGCGCGATATCCAAGCCCACCCGGTCGATCAACTCGATCGGGCCCATTGGCATGCCCCAGGCACGCATTGCGGCATCAATGCCGGCGGGATCAATACCGTCTTCAACACAACGCATCGCTTCGAACATGTACGGCGCGAGCGCGGCATTGACGAGGAAACCCGCTCGACTCGCGCAGGGTAGCGGCAGTTTGCCCAGCGCATGCACGAAAGCCGTAGCGCGTTGCACCGCCCGCGTATCGGCAACCTCGCCGCCAATGACCTCAACCAACGGCATTTTCGCGACCGGGTTGAAAAAATGCAGGCCGACCAGGCGTTCACCCAATCCCAAACCCTCGCTGATCGCCTCCAGCGTCAGGCTGGACGTGTTGGTGGCAAGCAACGTGTCTGGACGCACCCGGGACACGATCTGTTCGAACAGGGTCCGTTTGGCCTCAAGGTCTTCGGCGATTGCCTCGACCACCAGGTCTGCGCGCGCCAAACCGTGCCCGTCCGGATCGGGAATCAACCGGTCGGCCATGGCACGCACGGTGCGCGGGTCATCATAATGGCGCGCCGCATACGCCTTCACGCCGCGTCCGATTGCCTGTGCGATCGCTTTCGTGGAGGTGTCTTGCAAAGTCACCGTGAAGCCGCGCGCGGCGCACAATGCCGCAATGCCGCCTCCCATGGTGCCCGCCCCGACGACATGCACATACTCGATGTCGGCTTTCCCTCCGGCGCGTCCAGTCTGCTGCAGACGTTCGCGCAGGCGGAATACGCGCAACAGACCGCGTGCGCTCGGCGAAGTCACGAGCGAGGCGATCGAGTTCGGCGACGCGTCCGGCACCGCCAGCGCGTCCCCATCATGGCGTGCCCAGACCTCAAGCAGCGCGTACGGCGCAGGATAGTGTTCGCGTCGTACGCGTGCAGCGAGTTTCTTTTCCGCCTTTTTCGCCACGACTCGTCGCAACAAACTCGAAGCGAGCCAGTCACCCACCGACTTGCGAGCAGGATGACGTCCGGACATCACAACACGCCGTGCGGCCTGTTCCATCACGCGCTCCGGCACGCACACGTCAGCCAAGCCGTAGCGCTGCGCCCGAGCCGCCGTGAGGGTGCGCCCGGACAGCATGAGATCCAGCCCGCGCGCCACGCCGACCCGTTCCGGCAAACGTCGAATACCGCCCCAGGCGGGAAGGATGCCGAGTTGCACTTCAGGCAACCCCAGTTTGGTTTCCGGCGAATCAACCACCACGCGGTAGCGACACGCCAACGCCAGCTCCAGCCCACCACCGAGACAGTGCCCGCGAATCAGTGCCAGCGTCGGGAACGGCATCGCCGCCAGACGCGCAAACAGATCGCTCCCGCGTTGTACCAGCGCGCGGGCCTCCGCAGGGGAGGCGAGCGCCTCAAGCTCACTGATGTCCGCCCCGGCGACAAAACCACCGGGTTTGGCCGAAGCGATGATCAACCCACTCGGAGGATCGGCTTCCAGCGCATCCAGAAATTCATCCAGCTCTCGCAATACCGCCGATGACAATGTGTTCACGCGGGAACCGGCGCAGTCGAGCGTCAACCAGGCGAGCCCCTCCCAGTCCTTCTCCATGCGCATGTGTGTGCCATTGCGATTCATAAGCAAGCCTCGATCAGCATCGCGCCGCCCTGCCCACCTCCGATACAGAGCGTGGCCACCCCGCGCGCAGCGCCTTCGCGGCGCATGGCATGCACCAGGTGCAACACCAGCCGCGCGCCGCTAGCGCCCACCGGATGACCCTGCGCAATCGCGCCGCCATCGATATTGAGCTTGTCGGACGGGGGCGCAGACCCCGGACACTCAGCGCCGATTTCCGTGCGGCAATACTCCTCGTCCTCCCACGCACGCAGACACGCGATGACCTGCGCGGCAAACGCCTCGTTCAATTCCCACAGGTCGATGTCGGACATCTCCAGACCGTTGCGTATCAGCAGCGGCACCGTCGCATGCACCGGGCCAAGCCCCATCATTGCCGGATCAAGCGCTTCCCACGCGCAATCGACGATGCGGGCGAGCGGGCTCAGTCCATGTTCTTCCACGGCCCGCTCCGAAGCCAACACCAGCCAGGCCGCCCCGTCGCTGATCTGCGAGCTGTTGCCCGCAGTAACGTGACCGTATTTGCGATCGAATACTGGTTTGAGACGTGCCAGATCAGCCTCGGTGGAGTCCGGCCGCAAACCGTCATCGGCGGCGTACAGGGTGCCGTTGCCATCCACCAGCGGTACGATTTCATCGAAGTGTCCAGCCGCCTGCGCGGCGGCCGCGCGCGCATGACTGCGCAACGCATAGGCATCCATTTCTTCGCGTGAAATGGCAAAACGTTTGGCCAGATTTTCAGCGGTCTGGCCCATGTTCAAACCCACGATGGGATCGGTCAGGCCATGCATCAACGCTGGCACCGGGGCCAGATCAACCTTGCGCAGTCGCGCCAGCAAGGCAAGCCGGGCACGCAGGCTCTTGGCGCCACGCCAGTCGACAAACCAGTCCACAAAACTATCGGAAAACAGCAACGGCGTGCGCGACAAAGCCTCCGTGCCGCCCGCCAGCACCAGATCAGCACGGCCCAGGCGGATTTCGGCGCAGGCGGAATCGAGCGCCTGCAGGCCGGAGGCGCAGTTTCGTGCGGGCGTCCAGGCCGGCACCTTGTGGCCGCAGCCCATACGCAGGGCCGCGATTCTTGCGATATTGGCCTCATTGGCCGCCGGACTGACGCAGCCCAGAATGACGTGATCGAGCGCGTCCGGAGAGAAGGGCTGGCGGGCGAGCAGCTGCGTGCCGACGGAAGTGGCCAGATCCGCGGCCGCAAACGGTCCCGGCCGGCCCCGCGCCTTGAGAAATGGCGAGCGTGCGCCATCGACGATATAAATGGCTTCGTTCATCCAGCCCCCTTCTAGTCGGTCATCCTGTGGTATCAACAGAGCACAGGTTGGCGCGCAGCTCAAAATCTACCGGAAAATCATCCACATGGATGACCTTGTCGCACAACGTATTGCGGCGTTCAATGAGCGTGAGCTCTTCATCATCAATAATGCCCGCAACGTGCGCGTGACGCCAGATCGCATTGACGTCACCCTCGCGCGAAAACGGCGGCTTGAAGCGTTTTTCGCGCACAGCCAGCCTCAAGCGTGCTTCAAGCGGCTCGGTCGCAATGACGGCGGCCAGCGCCGCCTCCAACGTTCCCACAATTTCATCCTCGTTTTCCGGCGTAAACACCGGCAGCGTCAGACGATCACGCGTCTCGGACGGTTCAAGCAGAACCTTCGCAGCGGCGTGGTCGAGTTTATCTCTCGGCGGTGAAGCCGGACGGCCCAGCGGAAAACAGAAAAACCTGAGTACGCATGCGAGCGGCCGATTGGGCAGATTCGCAAACAGCCCGTCGAACGCTTCCTGCGCGCGCCACAGACAATCGGTGATCGCCAGATCCAGCAACGGCAGGTCGGCGGCGGGTCTGCCGTCCGCCTCGAAACGGCGCAGGACGGCGCTGGCCAGATAAAGCTGAGACAGGACATCGCCCAGACGCGCCGACAAACGCTCGCGCCGTTTCAGGCTGCCTCCGAGCGTGAGGAGGCACACATCCGCGGCGATCGCGAAAGCGACGGAGAACTGGGCCAGGCGCTGGTAGTGCCGCTGCGTGGCCGGCGCCGCGCGCTGTGGGGCGCGGACGAATCTGGCAGCACTCAGACCGATGCCCAGCGAACGCAAGAAATTGACCACGGAATGGCGCAGGTGCGCCGAGAAGGCGTCGTGAAAGGCCGCCTCATCCCGGGCCTGAACGGCCTGCATTTCAGCGAGCAGGAAAGGATGACAGCGAATGGCTCCCTGCCCGAACAGGATCAGCCCGCGGGTGAGGATGTTGGCGCCTTCAACGGTGATGCCGATTGGAATTTGCTGAAAACTGCGGCCCAGGAAATTGCGCGGACCGAGGCAGATCCCCTTGCCTCCGAGCACGTCCATGCCGGCATTCAGACTTTCGCGCGCACGCTCGGTGACGTGGTATTTGACAATCGCCGAGACCACCGACGGGCGCTCGCCCAGATCCAGCGCACCGACGGTAAACATCCGCGCCGAGTCGCAGATGTAGGTATTGACAGCGACCTTTGCAAGCGCCTCTTCGACCCCTTCGAAATGCCCGATCGGTGTGCGGAACTGGCGTCGCACCCGCGCATAAGCGCCGACTGCGCGGGCGGTGAGTTTCTGCGTGCCGGTATTCGCTCCGGGGAGCGAAATACTGCGCCCGGTGGCCAGGCACTCCATCAGCATCCGCCAGCCCTGGCCGGCTCTTTCCGGGCCGCCAATGATGAATTCGAGCGGCATGAAGACATTTTTTCCGCTCAAAGGGCCATTCATCCAGATCGCATCGAGCGGCAGATGCCGTCGCCCGATCTCGACGCCCGGATGGTCACGCGGCACGAGGGCCACGGTGATCCCGAGTTCTTCCTCCTCTCCCAACAGGTGATCCGGGTCATACAGGTGGAAGGCCAGACCGAACACCGTGCATACGGGCGCGAGAGTGATGTAGCGTTTGTTGAAGGACACTCGCATGCCCAGCACTTCTTCGCCGTTCCATTCACCTTTGCATACCACTCCAGCATCAGGAATCGAAGCGGCATCGGAGCCGGCCCACGGGCTGGTCAGGGCAAAGGCCGGCACCTCATCCCCGGCGGCCAGTCGCGGCAACCAATAGTGTTTTTGTTCGTCCGTGCCATAGTGCAGCAGCAATTCGGCCGGACCGAGTGAATTGGGCACCATCACCGTCACCGCCGGCGCAGACGAGCGCGTGGCAAGCAAGGTGATGACCTCAGAATGCGCCAACGCAGAAAAACCCTTGCCGCCGTACTCTTTCGGGATGATCAGGGAAAAAAAGCCGCGCTGACGGATGAACGCCCACACTTCGGGCGGCATATCGAGCTGGCGGGTCGACTCCCAGTCATCCACCATGCGACACAGTTCCGTTGTGTCTTCGGCCAGGAAATCGCGCTCTTCGCGCGTCAGTTCAGGCCACGGCAACGAGAGCAGGCGATCCCAATCGGGCCGGCCCGAAAACAGCTCGCCTTCCCACCACACCGTGCCCGCTTCCAGCGCATCGCGCTCGGTTTGCGACATGCCCGGCATGACACCGGCCATCGCGCGCATGACCGGTCTGCTGATGAGATATCTGCGCGTATCTTCGCGCCACAGCACCACAACCACCGCGATTACGAAAAGCAACAATAGCCACCACATCGTTCTCGCCCCTTTGTCTGTCTGAAAAGACCGCTTATCGCCAGCTTAACCCAGTCCCGCATCGGTTTGACGGAACAAGGCCTCATATGGATAGTCCGCTAAAACGTATTTCCATGATGCGGATATCGATATGAACAATCCACACCGACGCCATTTTCTTCAATCGCTCACCGCTGCAGCGGCAGCCGGCCTGTTGCCGCCGGGCCTTGCCTCCGCCTTCGCGGCCAACCCGTCCGTCCAGACCCGTCCCTTTTCCTTCGACACGCTCATCGAGCGCGCCCGCGAACGCGCCGCCGCGCCGTACCGTCCGCGCACGGCGTCCGACGCGCTTTCCCGGTCGCTCGCGCAGCTCGATTACGACGCCTACCAAAAGATTCGCTTTGATCCGCAGCGAGCACTGTGGCGGGAGCGCAAAGGCGCCAGCCCGGTGGGGCTTTTTCATCAGCATGCCGGCGCACAGACGTCGGTCGACATCCATCTGGTCGAAAACGGTCAGGCCCACACCCTCGCCTACGACCCCTCCGTGTTTGAATACACGGGCAAATTCCAGGCCGACGACCTGCCCGACGACGCTGGCTGGGCCGGCTTCCGCGTATTGCACGCAGACCAGCCGCATGACTGGCTGGCGTTCATGGGCGCGTCCTACTTCCGCAGCGCCGGCCCGCTCGACCAGTATGGGCTGTCAGCGCGCGGCATCGCAATCAATACCGCGCTGAATGAAGAAGCCGAAGAATTTCCCGAATTCACCGCGTTCTGGCTTGAGCCCCGCGACGACGGGGGCATTCTCATCCATGCCCTGATGGAAGGCCCAAGCTGCGCCGGCGCGATGCGTATCGATTGCGCACCGCCGAATGAACAAAACGTTGCGATGGATGTTTCGATGCGCCTGTTCACGCGTCAGGAAATACGCCGCCTTGGCGTCGCGCCACTGACCAGCATGTTCTGGTATTCCGAAACCAACCGCGAGGAAGCCACGGACTGGCGCCCCGAAGTTCATGATAACGACGGACTCGCGCTGTGGACCGGCCCCGGCGAACGTATCTGGCGCCCGCTCGACAACCCCAAGTCCCTCCGCACCTCCAGCTTTGCCGATCGTAATCCGCGCGGTTTCGGCCTGATGCAGCGCGACCGCGCATTCGCCCACTATCAGGATGACGGCGTGTTCTACGAGCGTCGTCCGGCGCTATGGATCGAACCACAGGGCGAATGGGGCGAAGGTTTCGTCCAACTCGTGGAAATTCCTACCGACGACGAGATCTACGACAACATCGTGGCCTACTGGACCACCGACCGCCCCATCCCCGCGGGCGAGGCTCTCAACTTTGATTACCGGATGCATTGGATGGTCGCACCGGTATTCGGCGAACCATCCGTCGGACACGCAATCGCCTCTCGTACCGGACGCGCCGGCGTACCGGGTCAGCCGCGTCCCGAAGGTGGCATGAAGTACTCAGTGGATTTCACCGGCGGCGAGCTCGCCAACTTCACGTCCGAACAGGGCATTGTCCGCCCGGTTGTCGAAGCCACCCACGCGAAAATCGACAATCCGTATGCACTCCGTGTCGCCGGCACGGATCATTGGCGGCTGATATTCGATCTTTTCCCGGAAGGGAACGGCCCCGTGGATGTGCGCGCGTATCTTGCCGCAGACGATCAGGCATTGACCGAAACCTGGATGTTCACGCACCGCGAACGCCGGTTTTGATCCGTGACGGCGGGACGATGCGCAGGCGTGCGCGTCGTTCTGACCGCCGGAAAGCCCTAGAATACGGGCATGAGACGCCACGCAGCCCTGCCCTTGCCCGCCCCCGAGTCACCACAACGCCGTGACTGGCAGACACTGAAAAGTCTGCTCCCCTATCTGTGGGCATACAAAGGGCGGGTACTGTTCGCACTGGCCTGTCTGGTCGCGGCAAAAGGTGCCAACGTGGCGGTGCCCGTGGTGTTCAAGGGCATCATCGATGCCCTCACGATCACGCCGGAGCAAAGCTTCATTGTCGTACCCGCAGCATTGTTGCTGGCGTACGGCGTGCTACGCCTGTCCAATGCCCTGCTCACCGAGTTGCGCGAAATCGTATTCGCGCGCGTCACCCAGCAGGCCGTACGGCGCATCTCATTGCAGGTGTTTCGTCATCTGCATGCGCTGTCCCTGCGTTTTCACCTCGAACGTCAAACCGGTGGGCTGACGCGCGACATCGAACGCGGCACGCGCTCGATCAATTCGCTGATCAGCTACGCGCTGTATTCGATTCTGCCGACATTGGTCGAAATCGGCCTGGTCATCGGCATCTTGCTGATCCACTACGATCCGATCTTCGCTCTCGTCACCAGCGCCACGCTAGGTCTTTACATTGTCTACACGGTGTTGGTGACGAATTGGCGCACGGCGCTGCGGCGCTACGCCAATGAGCTGGATTCGGCCGCCAACGCAAGCGCCATCGACAGCCTGCTCAACTTCGAGACGGTCAAGTATTTCAACAATGAGGAATTCGAGGCGCGCCGTTACGACGAGCAGATCGACCGCTGGACGCGTGCCCAACTGAAGAACCAGTACTCGCTGTCTTTCCTCAACATCGGCCAGGCCGTGATCGTCTCGACCGGGGTCACGCTGATCATGTGGCAGGCGGCTGCACGCGTGGTCACCGGCGAGATGACGATCGGCGACATCGTGCTGGTCAATGCCTTCCTGATTCAGCTCTATATCCCGCTCAACTTTCTCGGTGTCATCTATCGCGAGCTGCGTCAGTCGCTGACCGACATCGAGCGCATGTTCGGCCTGCTGCATTCCCACAAGGAAATCGCGGACGCGCCGGACGCAGTCGCTCTGCTGCCGGGACCGGCGACGGTGCGTTTCGAGAACGTCGGGTTTGCCTACGATCCAGAGCGCCAGATTCTGGACAGCGTCAACTTCGAGGTCGCGGCCGGCAGCACGGTCGCCATTGTCGGCCATTCCGGTTCGGGCAAATCCACCATCGCCCGTCTTCTCTACCGTTTTTACGACGTTCAATCCGGCGCCATCCGCATCAACGGCCATGATCTGCGCGCATTGACGCAGGCCAGCCTGCGCAGCGCAATCGGCATCGTTCCGCAAGACACCGTGCTGTTCAACGACACGCTGTTCTACAACATCCGTTACGGTCGGCCGGACGCCACCCGGGAAGAGGTCGAGGCTGCTGCGCAGGCCGCCCAGCTCACTGACTTTATCCGCCGTTTGCCGGCAGGCTACGATACCCGCGTGGGCGAGCGCGGATTGAAGCTTTCCGGCGGCGAGAAACAACGCGTCGCAATCGCCCGCGCGTTGTTGAAAAATCCGGCTATCCTGATTTTCGACGAGGCCACCTCGGCACTTGATTCGCGCACCGAAAAAGCCATCCAGACGCAGATCGAACGCGCCGCGGCCGGCCGCACGGCCATTGTGATCGCGCATCGTCTGTCCACGATCATGGAAGCCGACGAAATCATCGTGCTCGATCAGGGACGTATCGTCGAACGTGGCCGCCATGCCCAGCTGCTCGCACACGGCTCAGAGTACGCCCGCATGTGGGCGTTGCAGCAACAGGAGGCGGACGCAGGACCGCAGAATGACTGAGGAACTCCAATGAGTCTGCCACGCATCGCTTTGCTGACGACCGGCGGCACCATTGCCGGCGCCTCCACGCCGACCTCCGCATCGGACGAATACACTGCAGGAACCCTCACCGGTGAGACGCTGCTCGACGCGGTGCCGGGCATTCTTGAACAGGCGCAGATCCACGTCGAACCGTGTCTTGCACTCGACAGCAAGAACATGACGCCGGACCACTGGGCACACATTGCCCACGCCGCACGCGCACTTCTCGAGCGTCCGGACATCGACGGAGTGGTGATCACCCACGGCACCGACACCTTGGAAGAAACCGCCCTGTATCTGGAACTGGTGCTGCCGGCCGCCAAACCGATCGTGCTGACCGGGGCGATGCGGCCGGCCGACGCGATCTCTGCCGACGGTCCGGCAAACCTGCTCGATGCCGTGCGTCTGGCGATTGCGCCCTCGGCGCACGGACACGGCGTGCTGGTCGTTTTCCACGAACACATCCTGCCGGCGCGCGGACTGCGAAAATCCCACGCCCTGCAACTCGACGCTTTTTCCGCCACCGACGGCCCGGTCGGCACAACCCGTCCTGCAATTCGCTTTTTCCAACCCCCTGCGCCGCGCGCAGCCGTGTTGCCCTGGCCCGATGGGCCCTTGCCGCACGTCGACATTCTGCCGGTTTCCGTCGGCACCTCACCGCAATGGCTGGAGCTGGCTACGCGCGCTGGCGCACGTGGGCTCGTGCTGTCTTTGCCCGGTAACGGCAACGTGCCCGATGCCTGGTACGAGCCGATCCGCCAGCTGGGTCGCGAGGGTTTGCCGATCATCCGCGCGAGCCGTTGTCACGCCGGCTTCATCGATGCGCGTGGGCTGGATGTCGAACTCGGCACGCATCCCGCCGGCCGCCTGTCTCCCACCCAGGCGCGCGTCGCGCTGATGCTCGCGCTGGCCGGGGGCGATGTCCAGGACTTCAGACGCGTTGCACTGAACGCGCAAAACGACGGCGTGCAGACGTCCTGAGCGAGACGCTCCGGCAGCGCATGCACTCAGGAATCAAAGCGAATAATCTTCGCTTACCTTGCCGGTCAGCGCAGCATCCACCATTGCGCGCGACAGATGCGGCACGAACAGTTCGATGAAGGCATACACATACCCCCGCAGATAGGCGTTGCGACGCAAACCGATGCGGGTGGTGCTCGATTCGAACAAATGCGCAGCATCCACCATGCCGAGCTTGCGGTCTTCAACCGCATCCCACGCCATGCGGGCGAGGATGCCGATGCCCAGATCCATCGAGACATAAGTCTTGATGACATCGGAATCGAGCGCGGTCAGCACCACGTTGGGTTTCAGGCCACGTCCGAGAAAGGCCTTGTTCACCTTGCTGCGCCCGGTAAAGGCGTCATCGTAGGTGATCAGCGGGTAACGCGCGATGGCTTCGAGCGTGAGCGGCTGTTCCTGCAAAATCGGATGACGCGGCACCGCCACAACACAGCGATTCCATTGCTGGCAAGGCAAGGTGGCCAGTTCAGGGTCGTCAGGAATCAGTTCGGTGGCGATCGCGATATCCGCCTCTCCGGAGAGCACCATTTCCGCCACTTGGCGCGGATTCCCCTGATGCAGGGAGAGCCGTACACCCGGATAGCGCGCGAGGAAATCGCGGATCACTGATGGCAATGCATAACGCGCCTGAGTATGGGTGGTCGCGATTGACAGGTCGCCCTCGGATTCGTTGCTGAATTCGTCGCCGACCTGCTTGAGGTTGTCTACATCGCGCAGCATCCGTTCCGCGATTTGGAGGATGTGGCGGCCGGGTTCGGTAATGCCCACCAGCCGCTTTCCATGGCGCACGAAGATGTCGATGCCGAGCTCCGCCTCGAACTGGCGGATCTGCTTGGAGACGCCTGGTTGAGAGGTGAAGAGCACCCCGGCCGCTTCGGAAACATTCAGGCCGCAGCGTGCCACTTCCTGGATATAGCGCAATTGTTGAAGATTCATCGGATCCGCAAAGAGCCTACATAACCAATAGTTATTTCAGTCTAACGCAAACATGGTTTTTATTGCTATGGCGAAACGCTACGATGCGTTTCTGTCGCGCAGCGCGCCGACTCAAACGGCCCGACGCCGCCAACGGAGAGATGGATGTACCAATACGACGAATATGATCAGCGCATCGTGGATGAACGCGTAGCGCAGTTCCGCAACCAGACCGAACGTTATCTCGCGGGCGAACTGTCCGAAGAGGAATACCGCCCCCTGCGTCTGCAAAACGGGCTCTACATCCAACGCCACGCCCCGATGCTACGCATCGCGGTGCCTTACGGCCTGTTGGGAAGCCATCAACTGCGCAAGCTCGCACACATCGCCCGCACCTACGATCGCGGCTACGGCCATTTCACGACGCGCAAGAACTTGCAGCTCAACTGGCCGGCGCTTGAAGACGTACCGAAAATTCTGGAAGAGCTGGCGAGCGTGCAGATGCACGCCATTCAAACGTCCGGCAACTGTATTCGCAACATCACCTCCGACCCGTTCGCGGGCGTGGCCGGTGACGAGCATATCGATCCGCGTCCGTGGGCCGAAGTGCTGCGCCAGTGGAGCACGTTCCACCCCGAATTCGCCTACCTGCCGCGCAAATTCAAGATTGCCGTCAACGGCGCAGAAAACGACCGCGCAGTCATCCAGGCACACGACATTGGTCTGGATCTGAAACATGCGGCCGACGGCAGTATCGGTTTCCGGGTGCTGGTGGGCGGCGGCCTGGGTCGCACGCCAATCATTGGTGCGGAAATTGCCTCGTTCGTTCCATGGCAGCACATCCTGACCTATTGCGAAGCCATCCTGCGCGTCTACAACCGTTTTGGCCGTCGCGACAACATGTACAAGGCGCGCATCAAGATTCTCGTCAAATCGATGGGACCCGATGCCTTCCGCGAAGCGGTTGAAGCCGAATGGGCGCATCTCAAGGATGGGCCGTCAACATTGACCGAGGCGGAAGTACAGCGTGTGGCGGCGCACTTTGTCGATCCGGATTACGAAGACCTGCCCGCCGAGGACGCCGGCTATCGCGCCCTGCTGGTCGAAAACAAAGCTTTTGCCGCGTGGGCGAAACGTAACGTGCGCGCCCACAAGCGCCCGGGGTACGCCATCGTCACACTGTCGACCAAACACAAGGACGTCGCGCCGGGCGACGCCACCTCCGAACAGATGGAGCACGTCGCCGACTGGGCGGACCGCTACAGCTTCGGTGAAATCCGCGTAACCCACGAACAGAACCTGGTGCTCGCGGATGTAAAACAATCCGACCTGTATTCACTCTGGAGCGAGGCGCGCAACACCGATCTGGCCAGCCCCAATATCGGCTTGCTCACCGACATCATTGCCTGTCCCGGCGGAGATTTCTGCAATCTGGCCAACGCCAAGTCGATCCCGATTGCCAACGCCATTCAGGCGCGCTTCGAGGATCTGGACTACCTGCACGACATCGGCGACATCGAGCTCAACATTTCCGGCTGCATGAACGCCTGTGCGCATCACCACGTAGGCCACATCGGCGTGCTCGGCGTCGACAAGAACGGAACCGAGTGGTACCAGGTCTCGCTGGGTGGTCGCCAAGGCAATAACGCCAAGCTCGCCAAAGTCATTGGTCCGTCGTTCCTGGCAGAACAGATGCCGGATGTGATCGAGCGCATTATCGAAACCTACATCGACGTGCGCCACGAAGACGAACTGTTCATCGACACGGTCAGCCGCACCGGCATCGAACCGTTCAAGGCCCGTGTCTATGCCGACTTTCAGACGCAAAGGAAAGCCGCCCATGCCTAAGCTCATTCGCAATGCCCGCATTGAGGACGACGCCCGCATCATTCTGACGCTGGGCGAAGAAGACAAAGCCGAAACGGTCACGCTCCCGAGCGGTCCGGCGCTCGTACCGCTCGCCGTATGGAAGGCGCGTCGCCACGAACTCAACGACGATACCGGCGTATGGCTGGCCGGCGATGAGGATCCGTCCGAGATCGCCGACGACCTCGACCGTCTGCCGGTGATCGGCGTGAATTTCCCCAAATTCGCTGACGGACGCGGCTATTCTGTCGCCGCGCTGCTCCGCAGCCGTTACGGTTACACGGGCGAACTTCGCGCAATCGGCGAAGTCCTGCGCGACCAATTCAACTATCTGACGCGTTGTGGTTTTGACGCGATGCAGCCGCCCGAGGGTCGCTATACCGACGCTCAGCTTGAAGCCGCCATCGCCAGCATCGACCATTTTTCCGAGCCTTATCAGGCTTCCGTCACGCCGCAGAACCCATTGTTCCGCCGCACGCAGCGCGCCGCGTAACCGGAGATCCGTGATGCACCCGAACATGAACCCCGATCTGAACGATGCAGCATTGCGTGACGCGCTGAACACCAAGGTGGCCGCCGCAAACGCCTTGCTGAGCGAAATCGCGCGCGACTTCAGCCCGGCCACGCTGGCCAACAGTCTGGGTGCCGAAGACATGGTACTGACCGACCTGATCATTCGAGGCGGTCACGACATCGAGATTTTCTCGCTCGACACCGGCCGTCTGCCCACGGAAACCTACGATCTGATGGCCGCAGTGCAGCAACACTACGGACTGAAGCTCAAGCTCTTCTATCCGCAGCACGACAACGTGGAAACGTTCACGCGCGAACATGGCATCAACGGTTTCTACGATTCGGTTGAGGCACGCCGGGCCTGCTGTCACGCACGCAAGGTCGAACCACTGAGCCGTGCGCTGGCGGGCAAAAAAGCCTGGGTTACCGGCATGCGCGCTGAACAATCGGCCACGCGCAGCGGTCTGCCAACACGTTTGTTCGATGCCGACCACGGGCTGGAGAAGTTCAATCCACTCGCCGAATGGAGCGAGAAGGAAGTCTGGACCTACATCCGCCTGAATGAAGTGCCCTACAACACGCTGCACGACAAATTCTATCCAAGCATCGGCTGTGCCCCCTGTACCCGCCCGGTGGCGATCGGCGAAGACGTCCGCGCCGGCCGCTGGTGGTGGGAAAACCCGGAGAGCAAGGAGTGCGGACTGCACCTCCTGCGCAAAGCCTGAGCGATGATGATGACCCAATATTCCACAAACGTCCGCAGCCGCCGTATCGGCGCACTCTGGGCCGGCCTGCGAGCCGCGCTGCGCGCGCTCCGCAACACGCAAATACAACGCTGAAGAATTCAATCATGTCCCTTCCGACCAAACAGACCCTCAGCCACCTCGACTGGCTCGAAGCCGAGGCCATCCACATCCTGCGCGAAGTCGCCGGTCAGTGCGCCAATCCCGTGCTGCTGTTCTCCGGCGGCAAGGATTCACTCTGCCTGCTGCGCCTGGCCGAAAAGGCATTCCGGCCGGGTCGTTTCCCGTTCCCGCTGCTGCACATCGACACCGGCCACAATTACCCGGAAGTCATCGAATTCCGCGATCGCCGCGCCGCCGAACTGGGCGAACGCCTGATTGTTCGTTCGGTCGAGGATTCGATTGCACGTGGTTCGGTGGTGTTGAAAACCGCCGATGAATCGCGCAACAAATACCAGTCTGTAACGCTGCTCGAGGCGATCGAGGAATTCGGTTTCGACGCCTGCATCGGCGGCGCCCGCCGCGACGAAGAGAAAGCGCGCGCCAAAGAGCGCATCATGAGCTTCCGCGACGAATTCGGTCAGTGGGACCCGAAAAATCAACGCCCGGAGCTGTGGAATCTGTTCAACGCCCGTACGCACCAGGGCGAAAACATCCGCGCCTTCCCGATCAGCAACTGGACCGAGCTCGACGTGTGGCAATACATCGAGCGCGAACAGCTCGAACTGCCTCCGATCTACTTCGCCCACATTCGTCCGGTGGTGCGCAAAGGCGCGCTGCTGTACCCGATCACTGATCTGACTCCGGCCCAGGCTGAAGACAAGGTTGAACAAATACAGGTGCGCTTCCGCACCGTGGGTGACATCACCTGCACCGCCCCGGTCGAATCCGATGCCGACTCGGTCGAAAAAATCCTGCTCGAAACCGCGACAACGACGATCACCGAACGCGGCGCAACGCGCATGGACGACCAGACTTCGGAAGCCTCAATGGAACAGCGCAAACGGGAAGGATACTTTTGAGCTGCCGCTGCGCGCATCCCGACCGTGAGTAATTTACAAGGAATCACAAGCATGTCCGTCCATGAAAACCTGCCGGACCTCGACACCGGCCTGCTGCGCTTTCTGACCTGCGGCAACGTTGACGATGGCAAGAGCACGCTGATCGGCCGTCTGCTGTTCGACACCAAGACCGTCCTCAGCGACACGCTCAACGCGATCGAAAAAACCTCGTCGCGTCGCGGCATGAGTGCGGTCGACCTGTCGCTCATCACCGACGGCCTTCAGGCCGAGCGCGAACAGGGCATCACGATTGACGTCGCCTATCGTTACTTTTCCACCGGCACGCGCAAATACATCATTGCCGACGCGCCGGGGCATGAGCAGTACACGCGCAACATGGTCACCGCGGCCTCAAC